>NZ_MWQJ01000013.1:0-126586 GCF_002210405.1 Fibrobacter sp. UWB3 | reverse complement strand
GCCCAAGAGTGTTCATCACTTCGACGGTTGCGGAGGCCTTGATCCCCGTGAATCCGAGCGTGCGGCCGTTCAAAATAGCTTTGACTGCGGATGTTCCGCGGGCAATTTGAATCCTAGTGCTAGACGTTCCGCATTTCTCTGGGCAGGTTCCGTCTTTCGGACCGACCGCGCAGATATTGAAGTCGTAGTTACCGGGGTCTGCTTGAAGCTTGAAGTGAATGGCGACGAGTTGCTTGACTGCGGTTTCGCCATCAATTTTTACGGCTCCGTCATACCAGGAAGGTTGTTTAAAGTCAGACCAACTGACGACTACTTTGTTGCCGTTAGTTCCGTTGGGCGATAGAATGTCTGCGGATTTTGCTGCAGGGAGTGTTACTGCTGGATTGGCGTAGGAAATGGTTGAATCAACGATGTCCCCAAGGCCGAGTTCAAGTTGTAAATCAACATCTGAAGTGTAAGTAACACAAAGTCCGCCCCAGGAGGATGCGTCGCCTGCGGCTGGAGTATTGTTGGTAGTAGACGTTTCGCCAACAATGTTGAAGCCGACGCCTATAAAAGCTTTTGTAGCCGAAGTTCCTTGGTGGAGGCGTGCAGTTCCGCAAAATCCTTTACATATGTCAAGCGTTGCATCCGTGCAAGTGATAAAGGGTGGATCTATAGCGTCTGTTACGCATGAAAAAGAAGCATAGTCTTCGTAGGTGTACCAGTAACCGTTTGTTTCTGTTTCGTTCCCAAGTCCGGTTTGAACTTGTGGATTTCCGTCAGCTCCGTTCCAGGTTTCGAATGGGCCAGCATAAATCGCTGACGCGGCGCAAAGTGCGGCCAACAAAAATTTTTTCATAATCCACTCTCCTAATCAAATATGCCCAACATAAAATATATGTACTTTTTCGCCTGTTTCCTATGAAAATTTTTCAAATAAATGAAATTTTTTGTCGGTTGAATCATATGCAATCTTAATGATACGTTTTGTCTATTGCTGGTCAGTTATTCGACAATATTTCTTGGTCGTTGGTCGATGGTCGTTAGACAAGGAGTGTCATTCCCGATCCTGTCCTCGCGCCTGTCCTCGCTTGACGGGGATGATTGGGAATCTCCTTTTTATCATAAACGAGAAGGTTGTGCCTGATTCTTTCGGCTATGTTCAGGACTAGCTTTGTCTGGCATGACCATTTTGTCCGCGCTTAATTTAAACTGTAGACTTTTAATTCGTGAAAGTATGGACTGTTTGTGGATTGTCTTCTAAATAATACTTGATGTCATAAATAAATATGTGGACTTTTTATAATTTTTGATATATATTTAAGAAGGTTGTTGGTGTGGATACGGAGATGTTTATGAGGACTAGGGGTTCTGGATTTTTTACGACGTTGGAATGGGCCTTTTTTGGCCTCTTTTGCCTATTTGGCGCTTTTGGTGCGCAATCGGCTTTGGCCGCAAATCCGTTGACGACGGACTTTTATTCTGCGGATGCCGCAGCCCTCGTGCATAACGACTCGCTCTTTATTTTTGCGGGGCATGACGAGCAGGGGCCGCAGGGCAATAACAATAAAGCTTTCATCATGAACGACTGGCACGTGCTCGTGACCGACGATATGGAACATTATCACGATTACGGGGCGGTTTTGAGCGTCAAGACGTTCAAATGGGCGAATGCGAGCGCTTTTGCGGGCCACTGCGAATACCGAAATGGCAAGTTTTACTGGTACGTGGCCGTCCATCACGGGACCATCAAGGAAAATGGAAGCGAAGGTTTTGCTATTGGCGTTGCCGTCGCGGATCATCCGTCTGGACCGTGGAAAGACGCCATCGGGCAGGCGCTTATCACCGACAATACGCCGAATGGCGTGAAATTGAACATCGACCCTGCGATTTTTTACGATGGCGACGATATCTGGATGTATTGGGGCTCGTGGAGTGCTGGCCGCCGTGTAAAGCTCAAGGAAAATATGATTGAGCTTGCGAGTACACCCGAAGATATCAAAATCAAGGATTTTTTTGAAGCTCCGTGGATGCATTATTTCCGTGGCAATTATTACTTCAGTTATGCTTCGGGTTACCCCTCGACGACGAATTATTCCATGGCGCCGAGCCTGAACGGACTATGGACGCAAAAAGGCGTCATCAACGACAAAATGGAAAATTCCGAGACGAACCATCAGGCGATTTTCAAGTATCTCGGGCACTGGTATTTCATGTATCACGGTGCGAATTCTCCGGGCGGCTGGACGTATCGCCGTTCCGTGAATATCGACTATCTCTATTACGACCGCGATGGCTTAATCCAGAAAATCAAGCATACGGATGGCGTGGATCCAGTCAACAATGCGCTTATCGAAGAGGGTGGTTACCGCTTGACGGTTTCGCATAGCAATTTGGCTCTCGAAGATTACGATGGTGTCGTGGTGCAACAAGCTGCGGACGAAAAGAACGAGGCTCAACTTTGGGTGCTTGCGAATGGCGATTCGGCGCGTTATTACACGCTTAAAAATTTTGCAACGGGCCGATACTATTGCCCGCCCAAGACGTTGTTGGATACGGTGAAAACTTCTGAAACATCTTGTGAAATCCGCATTGAAAATGCATCGGCAAAGAAGGGGTACTTCTTGTTCGCGGATTACGATGGCGATTACCTTGGCGATGTGCTGAACATTTCAAAGGAAGTCGGGATGCCGGTCATCACGTGGGTGCGCACAGGAACGGATAATCAAAAAGTGCAATTTGCAAAAGCGGAATTGCCGAAAGTTGAACCGCCGACAGATTCCGGCATTGGTGGGACAACGGGGATTGCGCATGGCTTGCGCGGTTCTATGGATGCGTTGAATGCGCCGTCTTTGCAACAAGTTCGCTACGATGCTAGCGCTCGCGTGATTCGTTTGGGCGCTGATGCGTCTTGGGCTTTGCTAGATGTAAATGGTGTTGTTGTGCGTCGTGGTTATGGTCGTGAAATCCAAGTGCGTTCCGTTTGCTCGGGGATGTACTTTGTTCGCGCAGCCCGTACTACAGCAAAGGTTTTGGTAAGATGATTGCTTGCTTCTCCGTCATCCTGACGCCGAAGGCGGAAGGATCCAGTAAAGTTTTATTAGATTGATTTTAAGGAGTATGGAAATGAAGGTTTTGAATTTTGCAAATCTTGTGAGCGGCGCGAAACTTGCGACTCTCGCGACAATTGGCGCCTTTGGCGTCTCCGCTGTGTCGGCTGCCGATTGGTACGCCAAGGACAACTTGCAGCCGGGTCATGACCCGAGCATGGTGCGCTTCGAGGACGGTTACGCCCTCATGAGTACGAACAATAATTTGCAACTGTGGACTTCCGAAGATGCCTACACGTGGCAAAACCACAAGTCAACGGTGAGTAAAATCCCGCAGTGGGCTTACACGTATGCGCCGACAACTGAAGGTATCTGGGCGCCTGACATTTATTACATGAACGGCGAATATCGTGTGTATTACTGCGTCTCCGTTTTCGGCAAGCGCACGTCTGCGATTGGCTATCAGTCCACAAAGTCCATTATGCCGGGCACGTCAGGCTACGGCTGGACGGACCATGGTCACGTTTTCCATACGGTGGCATCGGACAAGTACAATGCCATTGACGCAGACGTTGTTCGCGATATGCAGGGCAATTACTGGATGGCTTTCGGCTCGTTCGGACTTGGAATCCAGTTGATTAAGTTGGACGCAAAGACCGGTTTGCAGGCAAACGATGACAAGACTGTCTATAACATTGCGCGTCGAACAAGCAAGGCGAGTGGCGGTGCCGAAGAAGGCCCGAGCCTCATTGAACACGGGGGCAAATACTTCTTGTTTACGGCTTGGGATATCTGCTGCCAGCAGGGCAACGATATTGAAAAGACGACTTACAAAACTGCTTATGGTCGTGCTGATAAAGTAACCGGTCCGTACAAAGATCGTGCAGGCTACGATATGGCGAATGGCGGTGGCACAATCCTTATGGAACGCTATGGTCGATACGTCGGCCCGGGCGGCGGCGAAGCTTTCCAAGACTTGAACCGCGTGCGTTTTGTGCATCACTATTACGATTTGAATGGCGATAAGTACAATCACATTCACATCCGCGATGTTGTCTTCACGGACGATAACTGGGCTGAAATGGGACAGCCCTTCCTCGGACGTTATTTGAGCGCCGAAGTCGAACATGGCGCTTTGACACGTGCGGTTTCGGGCGACCTTGCGATTACCCGCAGCAATACCGCTTCGAACGGCGAATATCTTGCTTACATCAACACGGCGGGCTCTAAGATTCGTTTGCCGATGAACATCATGCAAGCGGGCGAGTACTTGTTGCGATACCGCTATGCTAACGGTGGTGAAGGCGATGCTACGCACAAAGTCACCGTCAATGGCAAGTCGCAAACCGTAACGCTTCCGCCGACAGGTTCTTGGGGCACATTCCCGGAAAAGTCTATTGTGATGATTCCGGCAACGCTCAAGCGCGGCGGCAACTTTATCGAAATTGAACCGCAGCCGAACGGATTCTTCTCGGAACTGGACCGCATCGACTTCTTGCGCGTGATTCGCGACACGATTCCGGCGAACGGCTTTGACAACGGCATCCGCGTGCGCCTTACGGACAAGGATGAATTTGCTATCAAGGACGGCGGCTATGCGATCTTCGAAAATGTCGTGACGGATTCCATCAAGAGTGACGAAGTTTCTATCCAAGTGAAAAATGCAACCGCAGGCAAGCTCGCCATTCGTGATGGTGCAAAGAACGGAATCGTCCTTGCCGAATGTGACCTTTCAATGGCTAAGGCAGCCGCAAATGGCTGGTCTGAGGCAAACTGCGGAACGCTCAAAAGCAAAACGGGCATCAAGGACTTTTATTTGACCGCTTCGGGCGTCTCTGGCGAAGCAATTGTCGGAAACATTCTCTTCAAGAGTGCCCCCTTGCCGGAATCAAGTTCTAGCAGTGCTGTTGCGGAATCTAGCTCCAGCGAAATTGCCTCGAGTTCGTCGAATGGCCATACAACGGCACTCCCGATTGTCCGTCCGTCATTGAACTATTCGATTGCCAAAATTCCTAACGGCTACCGCGTACACTTTGATAATGCCGGCGCTCATCAGGCTTACCTCTTGAATCCGATGGGACAAATTGTCTCCCACCAAAAAACTAATGGTACTGACATTGAATTTAATAACCTTCCCAAAGGCAGATTCATTGTCAAGGTGAAATAAGCTTATCGCGCTATCCTAGATTTTCTGGGATGGCGTTTTTTTTGCAAATAAATTGTACCGAAAAATCCTTTCGGAATTTAAATTAAATAGTGTATGCTGGTGTGTGGTTAAAGGAGTCGTATGATTCGTTGTTCTAGAATTTGCACCGTTGCATTTGTTCTCGCAGGCCTCTCGATTGAGACTGCTTTTGCTGCCGATTGGTACGCCAAGGAAACCCGTTGGGCGGGCCATGATCCAGACATTATCCGCTACGAGGACGGCTATGCGCTCGCGACGACGGACAACCACATGCTCATGCAGTTTTCCGAAGACGCGCTGAACTGGAAAAATGGCGACCCCGCCATGCCTGAATTTTCGAAGTGGCTTTATAAATACGCTCCGAACATGATTGACATCTGGGCGCCGGATATTCATTATATCGGCGGGGAATACCGCATGTACTATTGCGGTTCCGAAATGGGCATCCGCTCGTCGGGCATGGGCTTCATGTCGAGTAAGGAAATCGACCCGACAAAGCCAGGCTACGGCTGGACGGACCAGGGCGAGGTGATTCACACGGTCAAGAGTGATTCGTACAACGCGATTGACGCGGCGGTGCTGAAGGACAACGATGGCAAGGTCTGGATGGCTTTTGGCTCTTGGGGCACGGGCATCCATATTCTCGAACTGGACGAAAAAACGGGCAAGGTGAAAGACGGCGCGAAAATGCAGAATATCGCAAACCGCGGTGGCGCAGGCGTCGAAGGTGCTAGCCTCATTGAACACAATGGCAAGTATTTTCTTTTTACCGCTTGGGACAACTGCTGCAAAAAGGGCGCGGACCTCGAAAACAATTCTTACAAAACAACGGTCGGGCGCTCCAACCGCATTAACGGCGGTTATGTAGACCGCTCGGGCAAGGCTCTCCTGGATGGCGGTGGCACGATTCTTCTGAGCCGTTACGGACGCTATTACGGGCCTGCGGGCGGTGAAGCTTTTGAGGACGTGAACCGCCAACGCTTTGTGAATCACTATTACGATAAGAATGATGGCGGCAACTCCTACATACAAGTGCGCGATATCGTGTGGACCGACGACAATTGGCCGGAACTTGGTCAACCGTTTATGGGGCGTTACCTGAGTGCCGAAGCGGAACACGGCATCTTGACGCATGTCGATATTTCGAGCAGCTCCAAGGCTTCGAACGGAGAATTTTGCGCTTACATCAATTACGATGACAGCAAGATTCGCTTGCCGATGATTATCCCGCAGGCGGGCGATTACCTTATCCGTTACCGTTACGATAACAACTGGACCGAAGATGGCGCAAACGGCAGCTCGCATTTTGTGGACATCAATGGCAAGACGCAAGAAGTGCTGTTGCCATTGACGGGCGCTTGGAGTGAGTTTCCCGAAAAGTCAGTCGTGTACATTCCGACAAAGCTTAAACGCGGATCAAACTTCATTGAAATCACGAAGGGTAAGCATTACGCTGAACTTGACCGCCTCGATTTTTTGCGCATTATTCGCGATACAATCCCGGCAAATGGCTTTGACAACGGCATCCGCGTGCGTCTTACGGACAAGGATGAATTTGCAATTAAGGACGGCGGCTACGCGATTTTCGAGAACGTGGTTACCGACTCCATCGTTGGTGTAGGCGTCAGCGTTCAGGTGAAAAATAGCGCTGGCGGTACTCTCTCGCTCCGCACCGAAAGCAAAAAAGGCGATGTGATTTCTAAATGCGAATTGCCCTCCGCGGGCGATTCCAAGTGGGCTGACGTGCAATGTTCGAATTTGCCGAAGCTCAAAGGCGTACAGGACTTTTACCTTACGGCGGAAGGTCTCGGTGGCGAAACTCTCGTCGGGAACATCAAATTTGGCGAAGTGGATACGAGCTCAGTCGCAATACACGACGAATCTCGCGTGTCACATGCGGCATACACCAGACCAAACATCACGTTTGACCGTGTTGCCCAAATAGTTCGACTCTCGACTGACGGTTTTTGGGCTTTGTTTGACGTGAATGGCGTTGTTGTCAAGAGTGGCTATGGCCGGGAAATCCGCTTGAATGCTATGCCTCATGGCGCTTATTTAGTACGCTCCAATGGTCATATGCTTCGTGTTCAACGATAGTTAATGCACTAATGAAAAAAATCTACGCAGCTAACAGCTACGTAGATTTTTGTTGTTTGGGGGATATATCCCTAATATAGTTATTCAATGTCTTTTAAATATTGGTTTTTGCTTAACCAAATGACATGACTGTATCAGGTGTGTTTGTTTTGCGTTGTTATTCGTATCTCAAAAAATATTTATCCATCGGGAAAAAATCAACAAGAAACGGCCCTTGATAAACAGTGTAAAATTCAGTTCCGATATCCATTGCTAAATAAGTGTGTTTGCTGACCGTTATGCTCGATTTGCTACTGAATATAAGGTCGTAATGCATCCCTGATTTCGTTGTCCAGGTATCTTTGTCAATAAGGAATTCTTTTTTGAGTATTGGCTTTTTTGTAAACCTTGCTGGAAGTTCGATAACTTCTGAAATTGAAACACCAATGGCGAGTATTAGCAGAAGAATGAATTCAGTAATAAATTTTTTTGAAGATGGTCCTTCGTTGTTTTTGCTTGATGGCCATACTTTAAAGAAGTGGAAAATAATGCCAATTGCAAAGCTTAAAGAGAAGGCTAATGAAATTTTAAGCAATGTTCTGTATAGTTCACGTTCCGCAAGTTTGTTCAGAAAAGCATCATCGATGATACAGCCGAGATTAAACGAGTGAGTCCTTGCTCTTAGAAGAAAAAATGAAGCAATGAAGCATACATCTAATATAGATAAAATAATTAGCTTTTTCTTTCGTGGCGAAAGCTTTTTTGTAGAAATCGTCTGCTTGACATTGGAGGATGGGAGAGGTTGATTCTCCATCATTTGGTTCTCCATTATCATGAGTTTTCTGCGTCTTTTAGCGGCTCTGGACATAATTCCAATATACAAAAATCCCCGCGTTATCCACGGGGAAAGGAGACTAGAATAAAGAGTGTTTATCTGAACTGAGCCGAAATGTTCAAACCTTCGCTTGGTGTAACCTTGTGCGGATTTTCAGTTGATCCGTCAGACCATCCCGTGAATACCGCTCCGGCTCCTGCTACTGCTGTCAATTGCAGTTCATTATTTGTGAAAAATTTGCATTGATAATTGTTGCTCGGAAGTTTCATGCCGTCTACAAGCACGGAGCCGTTGCCACTTACTCCGATTTTGACCGTTACTTCACTTTCAAGGTCAAAGCGTTCGACCATTTCTTGCTTGATTTTTTCTCCGCGATTCTTGGCGTAGGCGATAAGCGTGTTGCCTGTCGGGTCCCACTTGAAGTTTGCCTGGTTACGCGGCCAGCGTTGCTCGTCACGCTGCTGTTCCGAAGATGGAATCGTTGCCATCATAGACTGCACTGTGCTCTGTACCTTTTCGTATGTCAAGTAGCTGTTCAGGAGAATGCATGCGTTGTTGATGAAAAGGCGCTTGAAGTCTGGATTTTCGAGGAGTTTCTTGAGCATTCCGCCCGGAGCCCTGCTATCGACTGATGTGCCAAAACCGCCACCAAAGCCTCCGCCGAAGCCGCCCCACATGCCGCCATTTCCGCCTTGTTTGCTTGTCTGTTTTGCACCAAGAACCCAGTCGAACATGTTTTGATTTTCTTCATCAAAGCCGCTGATGCCCGGGGTAAATCCAAAGCCGTGGTCGGTGTCGAATGCGACAAATTTGAACGGATATCCGTTGCCACCCCAGGCGCGCACGTTGTTGTTTGGCCAGTCGCCGTTGTGGTAGTACATTTCGGCGAACATGTATTGGGCAAAACTGTTGACGTTGAGTTTGCTCTTAATCTGTTCATACTGTGCGTTGTTTTCGCCAGCAAAGTTTGCGCTAGAAATAGTATTTGTGAGCTGCTTGTAGTCTTCTGTCGAGGCTCCGTTTGTTCCGCTAGCTTCGTAGCCAGAACCGGTAATCTTGATCATGTTGATCGACTTGGAATCGATGCCGTAGTTTGTCTCGACAAAGTGTCTGTTCAAGCGTTCGCGCATATCGTGAATGCCGAAGTATTCGCCATTGTAGAATACGACAACCTGGCGGCTGCGCTGATAATCCACATCGGTGCCTTCCATGAGGGCTGTCATCATGGCATCGCCAACATAGTCCGTCCAAAAACGGTTACCGTTGTTGCGCAAATTGAAACTCTTGAATTTCTTGGCATCAGGGCGAGTTTTAAACAAAGAATATTTGATGGTCTTGTCGCCGTAAGTATCGTTGTCCATCTTGATGGCGACACTCTTCTTGGGCTTGTAGCGGCTGTAATTACCGATAATCGAAATGCCTGCATCAATTTCCCAAGTCTTTTCTGTAGTGGAACTTCCTTTTTCAAAATATTCCACATGGACGGGGAGTTCATCGTCTCTCCAGAAGTTTGCTGCCTTGCAGGGTTCTGCGCATTTCGGGTTGTTGTTGTCGGTAACGTTTGCGTTGCCGACACCCCACATGCCGCCGATTCCGCCACCAATACCTCCATTTGTGAGGTTGCCTGTGGCATAGAGACCGTCGGTAGAGTCAAACATGTCGTGATGATTGACTGTGAGGGCAACGACCGGCATCGAGACACTTTCGTTAATAAAGTATGTTTGCGTTGTCGTATCTGCTGCGACTCCGTTTACAAATTCAGAACAACGTACAACCGAGTTTTCGGTAATCGGAGTGGCTACAGTAATTTGTTCGGAAGTCACCGTCGGGAAGGATCCGTCAAATGTGCAACGGATTTCGCCACCCTTTTGCGGTGTAAGCGGTTCAATGGTTAAACTTTTGTAGAAGCCAGCCTTGGGGAGGAACGTTACCTTGGGCTTGTGATTGTCATCGTATTCTTGAAGTCCGCTAGACGACGAAGCCGCAATTGCAGCGGAGCTGGAAATTGCTATGGCATTTGAGCTAGAGGATAAAGGAGTCGGTAGTTGAGCCGGGGAAGAGCTACTTGACTGTGCGACTGCAGAACTAGAATTCTGGGCAGGCGAGGATGAACTTTCAGGAACGTCCGCGCTAGAGTCAGAACTTGATGTAGCAGAAGTTGGAGTTTCCTGAGAGTTCTTTTGTGAACTTGAAACGCCTTCGAGCTTGGTAGATGAAGATGATTTTCCCGTTGATGGCGGAATGTTAATATGGTCTGGATCGTCTTGGTCTATTGACGAAGATGATTCTTCACTGATTTCTGGTGCAACACTATCAAATGCGGTTGCGTTTTCATCTGCGCATCCGTAAAAATACATGCTCGCAAAAGCAAGTGGCCAAACCAATCGTTTTTTCATTATATCTCATCCCTTGAAAAAACTAAACCCACACGTTTCTATATTGGAATATATAGCGGTTTTCTATTCAGTAGACCGTTTTTATCATTTTTTTTTATTTACTGTTGTAAACGTTGAGAAGTTTTTTAGGGAAATGGGGTAAAATGGCACAAAAAAAAGGAGTTTGTGACTGATTTTGTGCTGTTATTTTTCTGTCATTTTTTTTTAGCAGAAAAAATCTTTCCAGATTTGATTGCCGAGTTCGTTTAGTCGAATCTGGACTTTTTCAATTTGTTCGTGAAGCCCCTGGTCGATGATTTCTTCGATGGTGGTGAACGCGATGTCGGAACGCAGCTTGCCCAAGAGGCGGATGGATTCCGCCTTGCTTTTGACTGGGTAGGCGATGTTCTTGAGACACTGCTCCGCTTTTTCCAAGCAGTAGCGCAAGGAACGCGGAAAGTCTTCGGAGAGCAAAAGAAATTCCGCGACGTTGTGCGGCGTCACATTCGAATTGCGGCGGTGGAACATCTCGTACGCACCGACGCTCTTGAGAACGGCGTTCCACTGCACGGTATCAAGCGCCATGCCCACCATGCTCACATCCGGAAGCAAGATGTAATACTTGACGTCCAGAATACGCGAAGTCTGGTCGGCGCGTTCGAGCAATGTGCCGAGATGCGTGAAGTTCCAGGCGACATCGTGGTTCATCGTGCCTTGAATGATGCCTGCCGTGAGCTGGCTGAATTCCTTGACGCTGTTGTAAAAGGCGTGTGGACCTGCCAACGCTTCCTTCGGCATTTCGGGGTCGTTCAGTTTCAAGTAAAACTGGTTGATGGCAATCCACAGTTCCGAAGAAATCCTTTCGCGGACGCAGCGAGCATTTTCACGGGCGGCCCCGACGCACGAAATGATGCTGTTCGGATTTTCCTTATCGAACGTCAAGAACATGAGCGCGTTTTCAATGGAAACGTGCGCGTATTTTTTGAAAAAGTCATCGGCGTTGCCAGCAATCTGAATCACCGGTTCCCAAGGGCGTTCTTCGCCGGGCAAGTCCAGTTGCAGCTGGAGGTTCACATCGATGCTTCGCGCGACGTTTTCGGCGCGTTCGATATAGCGGGCGAGCCAATAAATGGAATTTGCGACTCTGCTTAACATATTACACTTCCTACTTCTAAATTCCTATTGTTGTTGCTGTTGTTGTTCCATCCAAAGTTTGGCTTGTCCGAGTTCCGGAGCCTTTTCGTTTTCGGCAATGACCCAAGTGTCCTTGCATCCGCCGCCCTGCGAGCTATTCACCACGATAGAACCCTTGCGGAGTGCTACGCGAGTGAGGCCACCGGGGAGAATGTAAGTCTCTCGCCCTTGCACAATGTAGGGGCGCAAATCCACATGGCGACCTTCGAAACCGCCATCGACAATGCAAGGCACGCGGCTGAGCGAAATCATGGGCTGCGCAATGTAGTTACGCGGGTTCGCGATAATCTTGCTCTTGAACGCCTCACATTCCTCCTTTGTCGATTTTGGACCGACGAGCATGCCGTAGCCACCGGATTCGCTGGCGGCCTTGACGACCATGTTTTCGATGTGGTCTAACACATGCTGCATGTGCTTTGGGTTTTCGCAAACGAATGTCGGCACATTCGGGATGATCGCCTCTTCGCCGAGATAGTACTTGATAATCTGCGGCACATAGGTGTAAATCGCCTTGTCGTCAGCGACGCCGCAACCGGGCGCATTCGCAAGCGCTACGTTACCAGCCTTGTAAGCTTCAATCAGTCCGGGCACGCCGAGGCAAGAATCCGGGCGGAAAACCTTCGGATCCAAGAATTCATCATCGACACGGCGGTAAATCACGTGAACCTGCTTGAGGCCGCGTGTCGTGCGTGCATAAACCTTCTTGTCTTGCACCACGAGGTCGTCGCCAGTCACAAGGTCCACGCCCATCTGCTGTGCCAAAAAAGAATGTTCGTAATACGCCGAATTGTAGATGCCGGGAGTCAGCACCACCACCTTGGGTGATGCTGTTGAATCAGCCAAGTATTCCAATGCGTGGCGCAGGCGGGTGCAGTATTCGTCTACGGGGCGAATGGAACAGTTGGAGAATACCTGCGGGAAGGTTCTCTTGAGAATCTGGCGGTTCTGCAACACGTACGAGACGCCACTCGGGCAACGCATGTTGTCTTCAAGCACGTAGAACGTGCCGTCGGTATCGCGTACAAGGTCTGTGCCGGTAATGTGAGCCCAGATTCCTTTGGGCGGCACAAAGCCTTCCATCTGCGGACGGTAAGCGGTGCAGGTGTTGATGAGGCTTTCGGGAACAACCTTATCACGCAAAATCTTACGATCGTTGTAGATGTCCGTCAAAAAGCAGTTTAGCGCTTCTGTACGCTGTTTGAGGCCTGCTTCGAGGTGCTTCCAGTCGGCAGCGCTTACAATACGCGGGATGACGTCAAAGGGGATGATTTTGTCCTTGCCGTCCTTGTTGCCGTAAACCGCGAATGTAATTCCGTTATCGTAAAACGCAGATTCCGCAATGATCTGGCGGCGTTGCAGTTCTCCTTCGGGAAGCTCGTTGATTTTCGTAAACAACGGCTCTGCAGCCGGGCGGGGAGTCCCATCCGGTAAGCAAAGCTCATCGTAAAAGCCTTCGGTGTCGTAATTTCCAAATCGCATGTTTTGTTTCCTTATGCTTTTATGTTAAATGTTCCTTTACTGTCATCCCGGCCGGAGCCTGTGCTGAGCGCAGTCGAAGTATGCCGGGATCGGCTTTCCCTGCCGGGGGCGGCTATTCCTTCAAATCCACGTTCACGGACACTTTCAAGGTATGCTCGCCACCTCCGGTGATGACGCCCTTTAACGGGCTCACGTCCCCGAAGTCTCTACCCCAGGCGAGTATAATGTGTTCGTTACCTCCAAGCACATTGTTGGTGGGGTCCAGTTCTACCCAGCCGTGGCCGGGAATGTAGGTGCTGACCCAGGCGTGGGTCGCGTCGGCTCCGACGAGTTTGGGTTGGCCTTCGCAGGGGTGCGTGCGGAGGTAACCGCTCACGTAACGGCAGGGCAAATGCAGTGAACGCAGGCAGCCTATCATCAGGTGCGCAAAGTCTTGGCAGACGCCTTTTCGCCCGCGCAAGATTTCCTGCGGCTGCGCCCCGATTCTTGTGGCTCCCGGCGTGTACTTGCAATCCGTGTAGATTCGCGTCATGAGCTCGTAGGCGGCGTCAAAAATGGGGCGGCCCTGCTCAAAGCTTTCGAGCGCGTAATTGCGGATCGATTCGTCAAACTTGGCGAAAGGGGAGGCGTAGGCGTACATGGCGGCGTCGAGCGTCTCGTCGCTTGTCGGGCGTTCCAAAAGTTTTGCGACATCTTCCCATTTCATTGTTTTACCTTGTTTTGGCGGTTCTTCTTCCTGAACATCTACAATGCCGGTCGTCTTGAATTTAAAGTGCGTGTGTTCCTGCTCAATGCTGAATGCCAACACTCTGTTCCCGAAAATGTCGGTTCGTTCCTGCCGAATTGTTGGATTCGGTTCCACTTCGATGCTGTGGCTAATCCAATTCTGTCGGCTGACAGTTCGCGGGAGCATGTGGGCAAGGTGGTTGCTGTAAAGAACGGGGAGGCGGTAGTCGTAGACGGTCTCGTGGTCAACTTGATAAATGGGCATCTTAAACCTCCGACACATCCGTGGTTGTCGCGTGGAAAACTCCTGCGCGTGGCGCATGGCTTAAGTAGAGCCTGTTTACGATTTCAGCAATTCGTTCAATGGAATTTATCTGTGTTTCTACAAGTTTTATGAGGTTCTCCCTTTTGTTATCTACAGTTTCTGCAAGCTGTTCGATGTTTGCGAGGCGGAGCTCGGCAAGCACGCGCATCAGTTCACGGTCTAGTGGCGAGAATGTCGCTTCGCTCTGGTCGTTGCCGGGCAAGTGCTTTGCGGCTTTCCGCAATTTTGCCACCTGGTAGGCGACGCTTCGCGGGTTGGATTCGTCTGACAAAAGCAAGTCAATGACGGGGACTACTTGCAAACGGCCTCCATAGCGGCGGTGGTATGTCATGAGCCCGTCGCCGATTTCAAGAACCGCTTGCAACAAGCGCAAGTTCGTCATCTCGTCAGTGGGGGCGGTGTACAGCAGACTTTTGACCAGTTGCAAGGTGCGGATGGCGCATTCGATTTCACGACCGAGTTCCAAAAAGCGCCATTCGTGGCCTCGCGTCATGGAGTCGGCTGCAAGCCCTGCCACTGCAGCGCTGTCCGACAGGACCTCCTTTAGGTAGGGCAACAGCGCTGCCGCACCTGTTCCTGCCGGCACTTCTGCAATGCCAAATCCGTTCAAGTAAAGCCATAAATCCTCCGAAATGCGGTCGCGCAACTGCATGCCGAGTTCTCGAATTTCCGTCAGCACGCATTGCATGCCGTTCTTGTTGTCCTTGCGCAAGATAAAGTAACGGAGTGCGTTTTCGGGATCTTGCGCGAGCCTCGACTGCGATTCGTCTGTAAGCCCCGCCTTCAGTATCCACGGCAGTTCCGGCATGTCCATCCAGGATTCGTCCGAGAGCCTCACCGCGATACCTCTTGCGATACGCGCCATCATGTTCGATGATGACAATGCTCGCCCCAGCCGGAACAAGTTCTCGGCCGCACGGCTAGGCAGGTCGCCTCCAGCTCTCGACGGCGTAATTGCCTGACTTGCTGGTGCGAGCAATGAAAAGTTCGCTACAGGATTTTCCGAAAGCACCCAAATGTCTTTTTCTCCAAGTCCATTGTCCAAAATTCCAAGACCGCCCGGCATCACCGAAGTTTCCTTCGCTGTGTTCACCGCAAAGAACCGCATCAGCGAAACTGCCGGAGTGAACTCTCCTCGGTAAGCGTAAACTGTCGAAACCTCCATCGATCTTTCTGTCACCCATTGCTCGGGTGCATTCTCGACCGCTTGCAGCAGGGCGAGCTGAGCCGTTGTTGTCATGGTCGCATAAGTCTTGGGTTCTGCCTCCTTGAAACTTCCTTCGTCGCGGAACGCCTTTTTGAAAATCCATTTTTCAGGTTCCGCCAACACGCGCTCCGCATCATCGGCGTTCCCGAGCCAAAGCGTTTCCACATCGCGCAAAAGCAATTCTTCACCCAAAAGCTCGCGGCAAATCTCCGGCAAAAACGGCTTGAACACGGGCGTTTCCAGAACGCCTGTCCCGAGAAAGTTTGCAATAGCCACATTCCCTGCGCGGACGGAACTGATTAAGCCAACAGCACCTTCGCCACTGTCAATTCGCAGTTCCAGCGGATCGCACATGCCGTCTTCCACTCGGCGGAATATGGTCCCAATCTTCTTGAGTCCCATAAGCGTCTTCATGTACACCTGCATGTTTCGAATCGCGAGGTCATCGTTTTCGACAAGTGGGATCCCCAGGTAACGGGCGATTACTGCGTCTTCTGCTCGCCGCGGATTGTCCGGACTCGATGCCAAAAGTACCACCTTGCTGGTTTCACCTTCACCTCCTATGTTCTTGTGCATGGCGTCTAGGCCATCCATCAGCTTCTTGAAAAATCCTGCCAATCGTTCCGTTTGCATGCTGCGGAAAAGTTCCGGGAATGCACGGCTTACGCCAATGCGGTTCTCCAGCGCACGTCCCAAGCCGTCGGGTACTTGCAAATGGTCCGACACTGCCACAAACGTTCCGTCTTTGAGCCTTGCTACATCGGTCGATGTTAAGTTCACAAAGACATCGCCAACCGGGTGCACTTTCCATACAACCTGCAAAAAATCTGGGTTCGCGAACAACAGCGCAGCGGGCAATTTCCCTTTTTTCCAAAGACTTTGTTTGCCATAAATGTCCTTTGCCAATGCATTGAAAAGCTTTGCCCTTTGCGCAACACCCGCTTCCAGCGTTTTCCATTCTTCGGCCGTAATCACGAGAGGGATGGGGTCTGTACCTTTGTGGTTGCCTCCCATGCTCGACGAAAGATCGTTCTCGTCAAGAACGTTATGCAAACGCCTGCAGCGGTGCTCGAATTCCACTTTCGACAATGCCGAAATGGATTTGATAAAAGTATCTTCTGTCTCTACACATTCCATGCTCGTTTAATCGCAAAAAATGTGCCAAGACTAATATGGCTTAAAATCGCGTGTTTTTATAATATATTCATTACGTTTCTTGTAACTATTACGGAATTTGTTGTGTAAAAGTGCGTTCCATTATTTGTATAAGCTGTAGCTTTGGAATCGGCAAAACTCCCAAAATGCCTTAAAAAATGCTCTCCAGAGCCCTGTTTCTTTCAAAATTTGGCTTTTTTACGGTAAAATCACTTTTTGGCACGGTTTTTGCAAATCTTTCGCGGAGACATTTAAGAGACCTTTAAAATTATGAACACTGCTGAAGTTTTGATCAAGTCCTTAGAAAGTGAAGGCGTCAAGTACATTTTTGGAATCCCTGGTGAAGAAACTCTCGAACTGATGGAAGCGATTAAGAAGTCGTCCATCAAGTTCATTACGGTGCGTCACGAACAGGGTGCCGCTTTTATGGCTGATGTCTATGGGCGTTTGACGGGGAAGGCGGGCGTCTGCCTTTCGACCCTTGGTCCAGGCGCTACAAACCTTGTTACAGGTGTTGCCGATGCGAACTCCGATGGTGCTCCATTGATTGCCATTACGGGGCAGGTGGGTACAGAGCGTATGCACTTGACGAGCCATCAATATTTGGATTTGGTGAACATGTTTACGCCGATTACCAAGCGCAGTAAGCAGGTCGTTCGCCCGGATACGGTGAATGAAATTGTCCGTATTGCATTCAAGTATGCCGAAATGGAAAAGCCCGGTGCATGCCACATCGACTTGCCGTGCAACATTGCCGCTATGGAAGTCGAAGGCGAGGTCGCTCAAACTCCGCTGAAGCACCATCGCGAAAACACCGTGTACGCTAGCACCGATGCGATTCTCGCGGCGGGCGGGGTCTTTGCGAATGCTAAGCGCCCGGTGGTTCTTGTAGGCCATTCCGCTGTCCGTAATCATGCTTCCGAGGCTTTGCGTGCATTTGTGTCCTCGTCCAAGATTCCAGTCGTTTGCACCATGATGGCAAAGGGTGTAATCCCGACTTGCGAAAAGTATTTTATGGGCTGCATCGGACTACCGCAAAGGGATTATCCGAACATCGTCATGGAACAGGCAGACCTCGTGATTGCTGTTGGCTATGACGTCGTGGAATATGCGCCTGCCAAGTGGAACCCGAATGGTGACAAGATGATTATTCACATCGACGAAACGCCGAACCATGTGAACAAATTCTATCAGCCCGACGAAGAAATCATTGGCGACATCTCTGCATCCCTCGATGCGCTCTGCAGCGTTTGTCCGAACTCCTGGGAACCGGAATGGGCCATGCAAATCCGTGCGATGATGGTGGCCGAGCATTCGCGTTACGATCACGATACGAGCTTCCCGCCGACACCGCAGAAGGTGCTGCACGACATCCGCCTCGTTCTGGATGAAGATGACATTCTGATTTCGGACGTGGGTGCGCACAAGATGTGGATTGCTCGCCAGTACAATTGCGACCACCCGAACACCTGCATTATTTCTAACGGTTTTGCGACCATGGGTATTGCGGTGCCTGGCGCGATTGCTGCAAAGCTTTTGAACCCCAAGAAAAAGGTCTTGGCGGTCACGGGTGACGGCGGCTTTATGATGAACAGCCAGGAACTCGAGACTGCTTACCGCGAACACATCCCGTTCGTGACGCTGATTTTTACCGATGGCGGCTACGGCCTCATCAAGTGGAAACAGGAAGAACGCTATGGCGACAGCTATGCGGTCGAATTCACGAATCCGGATTACGTCAAGTACGCCGAATCCTTGCATCTGAAGGGCTACCGCATTGAGCGCACCGAAGACTTGCCGAGCACCTTGCGCGAAGCCTTCCGCCAGAATGTGCCGAGCATCATCGAGTGTCCGGTGGATTACTCCGCGAACATGGAACTCTCGCAATATCTGAAGAATTTGAAAATATAGGAGAACGACATGGGATACATCAATAGCCTATTTACAGGGCAAACGGATTCATTCGGTGTAGCCGTATCCGAATCCTCACATTTTCTTTCCATCGACAGCATCTCGGGGCACCCCGCTGTTTACCGCCATCTGAAACCCTGCGGCAATGTCGATGAACATAAACAGCAGAAAAAGAACTTATAAAAAAAGACTCCTCCTCCATCCAACAATCAAAGAACCGCCGGTAGCAAATACCGACGGTTCTTTTCTGAATCTTGAGTGCCGCGATTCTCGCGGAAGCTGTCATTCCCGCCACCGAGCGGGAATCACCTTTTACTTTTTCTCGTTACCCTTAGGCATCTGCACGGAGATGTGGATGTCCTGCAACTGCTGGAGGTCCACTTCACTCGGGCACTGGTCCATCGGGCTAGAAGCACTCGTGTTCTTCGGGAATGCGATGTAGTCACGGATAGATTCTTCACCTTCCATGGTTGCAACAACGCGGTCGAGACCGAAGGCGAGACCGCCGTGCGGAGGAGCACCGTACTTGAATGCATCGACGAAGAAGCCGAACTTGGTCTTCACCTGTTCTTCGGAGAGGCCGAGCAGGCGGAACACCTTTTCCTGAACTTCCGGGTTGTGAATACGGATAGAACCACCGCCGATTTCCACACCGTTAAGAACAAGGTCATAAGCTTCGGCGTTGCAATCCTTGAGGTTGCCACTGAGCATCATGTCCAAATGTTCCGGAAGCGGGTTCGTGAACGGGTGGTGCATAGCCATGTAGCGGCCTTCCGTGTCGCTGTATTCGAACATCGGGAATTCGGTAATCCACACAAATTCACGCTTCTTCGGATCGCGGAGACCCTTGATACGGGCGACTTCCAAGCGGAGCTGACCCATAGCCGTTGCTGCAATCTTTTCCGGACCGGCGATGAAGAACATCATGTCGCCGCACTTAGCGCCAACAGCATCGCGGAGTTCGTTAAGCTGTTCGGTCGTGAAGAACTTGCCGACCTGAGTTTCAACTTCGTCATTTTCCTTGACGCGCATCCACACGAGGCCCTTGGAACCGTACTTGGCAACGTAAGCGGTGAGTTCGTCGATCTGCTTACGAGTAAAGTCAACGCAACCCTTAGCAGCGATACCGCGGATCTTGCCACCAGCGGCAACGCAGTTCTTGAACACGCCAAAGTTGGACTTTGCACCGATTTCAGACACGTCGTGAATTTCGAGGTCGAAGCGGAGGTCCGGCTTGTCGGAACCGTACTTGAGCATAGCTTCTGCCCACTTCATACGGCGGATGTGGCGCGGCGGTTCGAAGTTCCAAACCTTGCCCAAAACTTCAGTCACGAACTTGTCGAACATTTCCATCACTTCGTCCTGGTTGACGAAGGACATTTCAACGTCGATCTGCGTGAATTCCGGCTGACGGTCAGCGCGGAGGTCTTCGTCGCGGAAGCACTTGGCGATCTGGAAGTAGCGGTCCATGCCAGCAATCATCAAGAGCTGCTTGTACTGCTGCGGAGACTGCGGGAGGGCGTAGAACTTGCCCGGGTTCACGCGGGACGGCACGAGGTAGTCACGTGCGCCTTCTGGAGTGGACTTGCAAAGGCACGGAGTTTCAATGTTTTCAAAACCGTTAGAATAGAAGAAGTCGTACACGGCCTTGAGGAAACGGCTCTTGAGGAGGAGCTTCTTCTGGATCCACGGACGGCGGAGGTCCAAATAGCGGTACTGCAAGCGGAGGTCGTCGTTTTCCTTGCATTCTTCGTTCGGGTCGTTAATGGCCAAGGGAGAAGTGAGTGCGGCGTTCAAAATTTCGAGCTTGTCAGCCTTGACTTCGATTTCACCCGTAGCGAGCTTTTCGTTCGTGTTGCCTTCTTCGCGGGCGTAGACCTTACCAGTCACGTAAATAACGTATTCGTTACGGAGCTGTTCGGCAGTCTTCAAAACATCGGCATTGTAATCCGGATTGAAAACGATCTGGGTCTTGCCATACTTGTCGCGGAGGTCAACGAAAATCACACCACCATGGTCACGGCGGCGATCCACCCAACCGGCGAGTGTTACGATCTGGCCAACATCTTCCTTGCGAAGCTGGCCGCAGTTATGTGTACGTTTCATGGTTGTATCCTTGAAGATAATTTTTCGCGCGAAAATATAGCATTTTTTATAGGAATGGGGGAGGAATCCCCCTCGCTACAGCCTTGGTTTCCAACCAAGTCTTCCGCTACCCCTTCGAGCGGGCTTCAGACGCCAGCCCGCAACGCCCGGCTTGCCTAAAACGCTCTAAAATCCTTGTTTTCTGCTGATTTTCGTCACTTTCTTGATGTATATTTGCTAATAAGGTTTGCTCATGGATCCGAACAAGAAAGAACTTTCCGAAGAAGATATCAAGAACCGCTACATAACGCCGGCGTTAAACGCTGTAGGCTGGGCGGCCGAAGATATGCGTATGGAAAAGTATTTCACCGATGGTCGCGTTATTTTCCAAGGTGGCAAGCATGCCCGCAAACAGGGTAAAAAGGCAGATTACTTGCTTTACTCTTCGCCGAATTACCCAATTGCCATTGTCGAGGCAAAAGACAACAATCACCCTGTAGGTGGCGGTTTGCAACAGGCGATGGATTACGCCCTGATTCTTGACATCCCTTTTGCTTACAGCAGCAATGGCGATGGCTTTGTAGAACACGACTTTTTGACGGGAACCGAAACGGAAATTCCGCTAGACAAGTTCCCGACACGTGAGCAGCTCCTTGAACGCGTACGAGCAAAAAAGAATTTTACTCCCGAACAAGAAAAGGTCATTAACCAGCCTTACTATTGGGATGCGGACACTCATGCTCCGCGCTATTACCAGCGAATCGCGATTAACCGCACTGTGGAAGCCGTCGCTCGCGGAGACAAACGAATTCTCCTCGTGATGGCAACGGGTACAGGCAAGACCTATACGGCGTTCCAGATTATCGAACGCTTGCATAAGTCTGAATGCAAAAAGAAAATCCTATATCTTGCTGACCGCAATATCCTTATTAACCAGACCATGGTTCAAGATTTCAAACCCTTCAAGAAAATTATGACAAAAGTGAAGGGCAAGGAACTGGATTCCAGTTATGAAATCTACATGGCGTTGTATCAACAGCTGGTTTCGTACGACGAGGGTGTACCCGATCCGTTTACCGCATTCAAGCCTGAATTCTTCGACTTGATTCTTGTGGACGAATGTCATCGCGGTTCTGCAAAAGAAGATTCCGAATGGCGAAAGATTCTTGAATATTTCAGCGGAGCAACGCAAATTGGCATGACCGCTACACCTAAGGTCGCGAATGGTGCCAATAACCTGGAATACTTTGGCGAACCGATTTTCACGTATTCGTTGAAGCAAGGTATTGAAGATGGTTTCCTTGCTCCGTATCGTGTGACAAACAGTTTCTTGAATGTGGATTTGAAGGGCTGGGCGCCAGAAGGTCCTCAAGAAATAGACCTTTTCGGCAACGTCATCCCGGAACAGCTGTATCAGCGTCCGGATTTTGGACGAGAACTAGTTATCAAGACCCGTCGTGAAGTTGTCGCACGTCGCATTACGCAGATGCTATACAAGATTGGTCGCATGACCAAGACGATTGTTTTCTGTACCGATGTGGAAGAAGCCGAAGCGATGCGTCAGTTGCTAGTGAACCTGAATGCTGACATGGTTAAGGAAGATTCCCGCTATGTCATGCGCATTACAGGCGATGATGCCGTCGGGAAAAAGCAACTTGGCAACTTTATTGAGCCAGATGAAGCTTACCCGGTTGTGGTGACGACATCTGAAATGTTGAGTACCGGCGTAGACTGCAAAACTTGCGGACTTATCGTTATTGACAAGGAAATTGGCTCGATGACAGAGTTCAAGCAGATTGTTGGTCGCGGCACCCGACTCAAGACGGATAAGGGCAAATGGCATTTTGAAATCCTTGATTTCCGTAATGCAACGCAGATGTTCAAGGATCCTGAATTTGACGGTGAACCCGAAATGCCCGAAGAACCTGTGCATGGTGGCGGCGGTGGTGGTTTGCATGAGCCCAAGCATCCTTACAATCCAGGTCCGAAAAAGTATTACATCAACCATGTCGAAGTAAAAATTGATGCCGAAACGGTCTCGTATCTGGGCGCTGATGGTAAAACGCAAGTGGTTGAAAGTTTTACCGATTTTACCCGCAAGAACATCCGTGGCAAGTTCGCTACGTTGGACGATTTTATCAAGCGCTGGTCTGCCGAAGCTCGTAAGGCCGCTATTGTCGATGAACTCAAGGAATACGATGTACTGATTGATGCAATCCGCGAAGCGAATCCCGACTTGGCTAAAGTGGATGTTTTCGACATCATTTGCCATGTGGCTTTTGACCAGAAACCATTGACGCGTCGTGAGCGCGCAAATAATGTGAAAAAGCGTAATTATTTAGCGAAATATGAGGGTAAGGCGCGCGAAGTTCTAGAGGCTTTGCTTGTTAAGTATGCCGACGATGGAATTTTACAGATGGAGCAGAATGACGTTCTGAAATTGGACCCGTTCAGCCATATTGGTACAGTACCCAAGATTATGAAGCTCTTTGGTGGGCGAGAAGGCTATGAAGCCGCCGTTATAGACCTGAAAAAACAGCTCTACTTGACCGACGATGTCGCATAATATATATTTACGATGTCGTTGTATTTGTCGGTCTAATTGTCGTAGTAAATGTCAGTGTAAATGTCGCTCTATTTGTCAGGTTATATGTCGGAGTAATAAGTGTATCAGCCGCCCTTTAAATTGAATTCTGAGATTCTTTCTCTTGCAACGGAAATTTCGTCGTTGATAGAGCGCTTTGTCATTCGCTTGGAACAAGCGGATAAGCTCAAGTTGCGTAAGGCGAATAAAATTAAGAGCATTCACAGCTCCCTTGCTATAGAAGGTAATACATTAAGCGAAAATGTAGTGAGCGACATTATCAACGGCAAAAGAGTTCTTGCTCCACAACGCGAAATCATTGAAGTCAAAAACGCTTTGGCAACTTATGAATTATACCCTAAGCTCAATCCCTTTTCTATTAGGGATTTGTTAAAGGCTCATGGCGTAATGATGCTCGGAATAGCTCATGATGCAGGGCGGTTCCGTAGTTGTAACGAAGGCGTGTTCAATGGAAAAAAGTGCATCCATTTAGCGCCTCCGCCAGGCAGAGTTCCTGCGTTGATGGCTGATTTGTTTGAATGGTTAAAAAAGAGCAAGGAACATTTGCTGATTCGTTCTTGCATTTTCCATTACGAGTTTGAGTTTATCCACCCGTTTAGCGATGGAAATGGTCGTATGGGGCGCTTGTGGCAGTCGCTTATTCTCGGTAAGTGGAACCCCGCCTTTGAACATTTGCCGGTTGAAAATATGGTCTATGCCAGCCAGCAAAAGTATTATGATGCTATTGCGAAGTCTTCAGTGGCGGGGGAGTGCAGTCCGTTTATTGAATTCATGCTCCAGAATATTCTTGATACATTGAAACAATTCAAGGATATTCCTGTTGAAGAGGGGACTGCATTGGCAAACGACATTAAGCTCTCGTTGCGTCAGAAGAAAATTATTGATATGATAAACGATGGTGATGTCACCATTGCAATGATTGCAAAAAAATTAAAGGTTTCAGAAAGGACGATCGATCGTGAAATGTCCAAGTTGCAAGACTTGGATGTGATTGCTCGCGAAGGCTCCGACAAAACCGGTCGCTGGATTGTCAAATAAGGTTTTATAAGGTAATATATGTCCGTAAACAACTTGGTCAAAAGATTGCAGAACGAAATGCGCGGCGATGCCGGCATCAACGGCGACGCCCAGCGAATCGAACAGATGGTGTGGATGTTTTTCTTGAAGGTCTATGACGCCCAAGAAGAAATCTGGGAATGCACCAAGGACAAGTATAAATCCATCATCCCCGAAAAAATGCGCTGGCGCAACTGGGCTGTAGATGAAAAAGACGGCAAGGCGCTTACGGGTGACGCGTTGCTCGCGTTCGTGAACAACGAACTTTTCCCGACGCTCAAGAACTTGCCCGTAAACGAGAATACCCCTCGCGGCAAGGCGATTGTGCGGATGGTCTTCGAAGATTTGAACCAGTACATGAAAGACGGCATCATCCTACGCAAGCTCATCAACATCATTGACGAAGTAGACTTTAGCGACGCCGATGACCGCCACACCTTCGGCGACATTTACGAAGGAATCCTGAAGGATTTGCAGAGTGCAGGCAACGCGGGCGAATTCTACACTCCGCGAGCCTTGACGGACTTCATTGTGCAACAATTACACCCGAAACTCGGCGAAACCTTTGGCGACTTTACCAGCGGAACGGGCGGCTTCTTGACCAGCTGCCTGAACTACCTGAAACCCTCCGTAAAGACCACGAGCGACGAAAAGAAATTCCAGTCGTCCATTGTCGGGCAAGAGTGGAAACCGCTCCCATACCTGCTTTCGATAACCAACATGCTTGTCCACGACATCGAAGAGCCGAACATCACCCACACGGATTCGCTCGGCCGCAAGGTGACGGAATTCAAGGACAGCGACAAGGTAGATTGCATCGGCATGAACCCGCCCTATGGCGGCAGCACCGGCATGAATGCCAAGCTGAACTTCCCGATGAATATGCAGAGCAGCGAAACCGCCGACCTTTTCATTGTGCTCATCATGTATCGCCTCAAAAAGATGGGCCGCGCGGGCGTGATTATCCCCGACGGGTTCTTGTTCGGTACCGACGGCGCAAAACTCGCCATCAAGCAGAAGCTGCTCCGCGAATTCAACCTGCACACCGTCATTCGCTTGCCGGGCAGCATATTCAGCCCTTATACGAGCATCGCTACGAATATCCTGTTCTTTGACAACGAAAAAGCGAAGGGCGCACCGACAGGATTCAGCACCAAGGAAACCTGGTTCTACCGCCTCGACATGCCCGAAGGCTACAAGCACTTCAGCAAGACGAAGCCTATGCGCCTGGAGCATTGCAAACCCATAATGGACTGGTGGAACAACCGCGAAGAAATCCTCGAGACCAACGACGACGGCGAAGTCGTGAGCGAAAAGTCCCGCAAGTTCACCCCCGAAGAACTCGTGGAAATGGACTGCAACTTTGACCAGTGCAAATTCCCCAAGGAAGAAGAGGAAGTGTTGCCGCCCGCAGAACTTCTGGAAGACTACCACAAGAAACGCGCCGCGCTGGATGCCAAGATTGACAAAAAGCTTGAAGAAATCCAAAAACTTTTGGGAATCGACACTATAGTCATCCCCGACTCCGTTCGGGGAACTAGGAGCTAGCGACGATGGACGGAAAGCAACTCAAGAACAGCATTCTGCAATGGGCGATACAAGGTAAACTCGTTCCGCAGAACCCCAAGGACGAACCCGCCCAGAAATTATTGGAACGCCTCGCCGCATCTCGAAACGCCGGCGACTCTCGTCATTCTGAGCGTAGCGAAGAATCCAGTAAAGGTTCTAAAAAAACGTCATTGCGAGGAGCTAAGGCGACGAAGCAATCCAAGAACCCGACATCCCGCATCTATCGTGAAAACGGCGTGTGGTACGAACAAGTCGGCACCGCCACCCCCAAGGATATTTCAGATGAAATACCGTTTGAAATCCCTGAAACATGGGCGTGGTGTAGACTTGGAAACCTTATTAAAATATCTTCTGGCGATGGTTTAGTTTCAAAAGATATGAAAAAGGGTGATATTCCTGTTTTTGGTGGAAATGGCATTACGGGTTATCATACAGAAGCAAATGTATTCGAAGAAACTGTTGTTATTGGCCGTGTAGGCTTTTATTGTGGAAGTGTTCATGTAACACCTAACAAAGCGTGGGTTACCGATAACGCATTTATTACAGATTATCCTAAAAGCGAAATAAATCGTGAGTTTCTTGTATTCTGTTTGAAATTTTTAGATTTAGGGAAAAGTCATAATGCAACAGCACAACCTGTTGTGTCGGGGAAGAAAATTTATCCATTATTTTTTCCCCTCCCGCCCCTAGCCGAACAAAAACGAATTGTCGCAAAACTTGAACAAGTTCTCCCGCTCGCAGAAGAATATGGAGCCGCCCAGGAACAACTCGACAAACTCAACAAGGAACTCCCCGAAGCCCTCAAAAAAAGCATCCTCCAAGAAGCCATCCAAGGCAAACTCGTCCCACAGAACCCCAAAGACGAACCCGCCTCCGTTCTCCTTGCTAAAATCCGAAAAGAAAAAGAGTCTCTTGTTAAACAGGGAAAACTCAAAAAGAAAGATTTGAATTGTGATTCCATAGCGGAAGAAGACTTACCTTTCGAGTTACCCTCAAATTGGGAATGGTGCAGATTAGAAGATATTGTTTGGCTCCTTTCAGATGGAACTCATAAAACTCCTAAATATACAGAATCGGGAATTCCCTTTGTATCCGTAAAGAACATGAGTTCTGGAAGACTTTCTTTTGAAAATACAAAATTTGTTTCAAAAGAAGAATCTGATATCCTAAATCAAAGATGTAATCCTGAAAAAGGAGATTTATTGTTATCAAAAGTTGGAACAACGGGTATTCCTGTGATTGTAGATGTTGATTTTCAATTCAGTTTATTCGTAAGCTTGGCTTTGATAAAATTTTTCCCAAATCTAATTGATAGTTCTTTTTTTGTGTATTTAATAAAATCTCCTTTGGTTCAAAATCAAGTTAGGGAACATACTCGAGGCGTTGGGAATAAGAATTGGGTCCTAAATGATATTGCGAAAACAATCATAGCGATTCCGCCCCTAGCCGAACAAAAACGAATCGTCACCAAACTCGAACAATTGTTTAAGGTGTTGTAATGTTAAAGGGGGTAATATGGAGTTGACGTTTGTAGCAATAATTGAACTAATAAGTGCTTGTGTAACATTAGAAGAATGTTTTTGGGCAAAAATACCTTTAATTGGCAATTTTTTTAGAAAACAAAAAATTTTGTCGAAAAAATGGAAATCCGATAACGTAGTTGTGGATGCTTGTATTAATCGCTTTAAGGAAGAATCATACTCTGAATATAGAGAACATATTTTTTCTGAAGATGAAAAACAAAAAATTATACAGGATTATTTTGAACAAAATCCTAATCTGAAATTGAATGAAACGGATAGAAAAAACGTTGAATTGTTTATCATTCGCGTTTTAGATGGCTTTAATGAATATAATCGTTCTATAATGACCCCAGGAGAACGAATTCTCCATGATTCCGTTTCAAAAGGAAATGAAAAAATCCTGTCTTCATTGGAAGAACTAAAAAATCAGGGAAAGGAAGATAATAAACGGAAATTTCTTAAAGCGGTAAATCATTATAAAAGAGATGATTCTCTCAATATTGATTGTAAAATCAACGGTGAATATGAAATCGATCGTTCTGTAATAATAAATCAAATCAAGAAAGATGATTGTCACTTAATTGCTATTGTCGGAGAGCCTGGCTCAGGAAAATCGGCTCTGTGCAAGATGCTTCTTGAATGTGAAGGATATGTTCTATACTCAAGAGCGGAGCGGCTTGCTTCCTGTAATAATATTTCCGAAATTTGGAACTGTGATCTAGATTCTCTTTTAGAAAATGGTTTTCAAGAAAAACTTTGCATATTTATAGATGCTCTTGAATTTATAGCGGACAATACAGAATCAGAAAAAAATAAGCTTCAAGAAATCTTTGCTTTATCTAGAGATTATAAAAATGTCTATGTTGTAGCATCTTGCAGGACGTCCGATAAAAATTCATTTGCAAAGTTGTGGTCTAATTACAAAGTTAAGGACTATGAAATAAGTGAGTTGAATGCAGGAGAGGTTGAGTCTATTATTCAATACTTTCCTTGCTTAAAAAAAATAAAAAGTCAGAAAGGATATTCTGATTTTCTGAAAAGTCCGTTCTATGTAAACTTGATTGTATCAAAATTGGGCGATGATTTTGAAATTAATGAAGAGAATGAGTTGAGAAAGATTATTTGGAACGATGTTATTTGTCTTCGTTCAAAAGCCTCAAAACATGGCATTGATTGCTCTGTAATTCAAAATATTGTTGAGAAGATTGTCTTCGATAGAGCAAAAAATTTTACACTTGGCGTAAATAAAGATGATTTGGATTCAAAAGTATTGAATCTTCTTCTGTCGGAAAAAATTGTGGTTCAGAATGGTGATTTGATTCGTTTAAGCTATGATATTTTTGAAGACATTTGTTTTGAACATAAGTTTGATAGATTTTTTGCTGATTGCAAGGGCGATTATTCAAAATTCTTTAGTGATATAGATTCTTTAGGTCGGTGTGCTTATCGTCGATACCAAATATGGGTTTCTAACAAGATCTTCACACTTGAATCTCGCAAAAAATTTTTACATGAATTGATTTTCTCTCATTACGATAACAATGCGTGGAAGAAACAAACACAAATCGGTATTGTAAAGTCAAAGTACAGCCATTTATTTTTTGACCAGTATTCGCAAAAATTGATTGATGATAATTTGTTAATTGAGTTTATCAAAATTGTGAACCTATATGGTTTTGAAGGAAAATTTGTAAAAGGCAATTTTGATTACAACTATTTAAAATTGGAACCAGTAGGTGAATCTAGAGAATGCTTGATAAGGATAATTGAATCAAAAGATCTTTACAAAAATGGATTAGAAGAATCTTATGTTCTTAAATTATGCACCGACTATTCTAATGTAAGAAATCGTGATGTAACAGTTTCTAATTCAGTTTGTGTAATCGTTGAATATTACTACGAATTAAAGAAAAATGAACAAGAAAAGTGGAATTATAAATCAATTAAAGATTTTGCACCATATTTGAGTGTTTTGTATCAATTGGCGGATGCTGCGAAAGAATGGTTAAAAAACTTTTTGTATGATTTAAAATGTGGCTTGAGATCTTCTAATAGAGAAGTTCAATATTTATCAGAAGAATTGGTTCAGTGGACATTAGTAAAACATGTCTGTAAAAATCTTGTAAAAGAACTTCCAGAAGATTTATGTGATTTAGCGAACGTTTTCTGGTTGAAATCAGGTGAAATAAAAAAACATAATGATTATGATCGTTTTGATAAATGTGATCTGTTTGGATTAAGCGACTTTGCTTCTGATCATCATTTTACATTTGGACGAGAACATGGTAATCCATTTTTTGTTTGTTTATTAAATCTCCATTTTTGGAAAGCCTTCGAATGGGCGACTGAATTTGTAAATCATTGTGTTTTGTCTTTTGTAAAAAATAAACCTGAGAAAATTGAATCTTGTAAGATTTATTTTATAGAAGAAAATCGAGAAAGGGAATATATTGGAAATTGTTATCTGTATATGTGTTCTTATGTAGAACATCAGATTCCTTTGGTGATAAGTGATATAATCTATAATTTGAAAATAACGATAATCAATTGGATGACGGTCCTGTTAGATGATGTTCCGTCGTTCCAAAAATTTGCATATAATGTAAGAAGAAAATTTTATGAAATGTCGAACAATTTTGCTTTGTTGTCTGTAATTGAAGATGTTGGCCTGCATTTTAAAAATGAACTCCCTGGCTATGTTATTGATTTAGTTTCCTGCAGAAAGGTGCTGCGTTGGGATATTCAGCGCTACTGCTTGTATCATAAAGATCAAGCCGTGTTGATTTCAGAAAATCAAATGAAACAAATTCTAGGGGTTGATGTAAAATCGCAGTATGTTTTGGATCCCAAATGTGATTGCTTGTTAAGAAATTATATTGTTGATTTACAGCTGAATGGTCCGGAGCCTTTGAGAAAAAAATGTCATGACATTCTAGACTATCTTTATTCTATAACATTAAATGACAAAAAAAATGCAGAAGATTATTTGCATATCCAACAAATGGATGTGCGAATCGCGGAGAAAAAATATGTTTCTTCTAGTATGGTTTCAATTACTCCAGTTGCCACTGGGGCAGCAAAAGACTTTGTTGAGAAACAAAAAGATAATGTAAATTGTGATGATTTTTTGGCTCAATGTTTTCAAGAAAAACCAATAAAAAATGCCGATGGAACTATAAATTTTGAATCCGTTGATTCTGCAATAGACTCTATTCTTGATATTGCTCAGCAAAGAAAAGAAGCAAAGTCATTTTTTGAGAATCGGTTGATTCATCTCATTTCAATTTCATTGTCTAATAAGGATATGTCTCAAGAACGTCGAGACTCTTTATGTATGATATGGGTAAGTGGATTGTTCCAATATCTTAATTACGGCTCATTTCTTTCAGACAACCAAATGGTTCCTTATCTATGGGAACAGCTGTCTGCGAAAATATCGAGCCATGTTAGATTTGAAATTAAAAAGTTAATGCTGTTTTTACTGATGTTCCAGGGGCCAAATGGCATCATTAAAGATCTTTTGAAAACAGTACGTCATTATCTGAAAAAGAATATTGCTGTTGCTGAACAATTTTTTACAGTCATTGTTCAACTAGCGAATCAAAACAAATCATACTATGATTTGATGACGAATTGTAATCAGATTTTGAAAGAAGATTTGTTTAATAATCAAGAAATAAAGAATGGTTTATTTCTTTCAAAAGATTATAATGTGGAGACTTTGAGCTCCATATCGAATTGTGGATTAAACCTTGAAAATGAATCGTTTGCTTGTATAATGCGACAACTTGTTTTTAGTATTCTTCGAACTTGGAATGATTCAATGAGCCAAAGAGCGTCGGAATATAAATTTGGTATTTATACAATTCAAAATATTCAAGATTTCTTCATATATGAGATTATTGAAAAAGAAGGCTCTGCAAATCGAGAAATAGATTTTCTTTTTGATGAAGTTGATTTCTCTAACTTCAAAGAAAATTCAATCCAGTTTTATCAAGACATCTTCATTTGGTTAGGTACAAAATATTTTGATTCCTATGAAAATTCGTCAAAACGATCAGAAATTGAGAAAAAAATACGATATATAGAAAATAAGGTTGCTTTGATTGCGAACGAAAATGTTAAGAATTTATTTTGCCGTTTTTTATGCCTTTATGAGGGCCCAAATTACACTACCGATTTAGAAAAATTGAAAACACATTATTCCTATGAAGATAAACTTTTTGTTAACGGGCAATTTGAAAAATATGGAAAATTCAACCTGTCAGAAATGTTCCAGACAATTCAAATGTTGCATTTAAAAGAACTTCTTCCAGAAATATTGCCGTCTGTTGCCTCATGCTTGAATGCTGCTTATCAGGAAAAGAATTCTTGTTTATGGGATTCTCACGATTTTGTATTTCCTGTTGCACGCTCTGTTTTAACCGAATCGTTTTATAGTCACTCTGATAAAATAAAGAATGATAAGACTTTAAGCGATTCGTTTGAAATAATTGTCGATGTGATGATTAAACTTGGCAATGAATATGCCGCTGTTTTACAAGATGAATTTAGGGTTCATTGAAAATTTTTTTTGAATGTAAAATGATGAACACTACTTTGCGGGCGTTTGTAGAGCAATTGCGGAAACAGATTGATTCTGAGGTCGGGGCGTTGCGGGGTGCCCCCGCTAGAAAGGGTCGCGAGCGACGCTGTGCGAGCGAGGGGAAAACTTGCCCCTCCTAAAAGGGAGAAATGCTGAACCTATTGCACAAGAAAACACAAAAAGTTATTTTAAGGACTAGAAAACAGCAAGGAAATCCGATGCGGAAGAAACCGTCCGAAATAGATTTTGAAGAATACATTCGTCAGGTTGAGCCCGCTAAGCGGGAAAAGTCCTATGCGTGGTCAACGGCTATCGGCTTGCAGCAAGTCGATGGTCTGACACCTTCGGATTATTTGCTTGAAGTAGCCAAGAAGAACATTGAGGGGGAGATTTCCTTAAATAAGGCTCAGGCTCTTATTGATTCTTATTACGAATCAAAGACTGAACGTACGGATGACAACGACGAAACGGAAGAAGCGGATAAAGTTTCAGCTCGTATTGCCCAAGTTCTGAGTGAAAAAGCGTTTAGCTTTTCTCCGTCCTTTTTGATTGCTATCCACAAGCGTCTTTTTGATCGGGTTCTCAAAAATGCTGGCGAAATCCGCAAATACAACATTTCGAAAAAGGAGTGGGTGTTGAACGGGGATTCCGTGATGTATGGAGCTTCGTTTGAATTGCGGATGGCTTTGGATTACGATTTTGAACGCGAACGGGAGTTCAATTACAGCGACTTGAGTATGGACGAAATTGTCCGTCATTTGTCGTCTTTTGTTTCGCGTTTGTGGCAGATTCATGCCTTTGGCGAAGGTAATACGCGTACGACCGCTGTTTTTACCATCAAGTACTTGCATTCTATGGGATTCAAGGTCGGAAATGACATTTTCGCCAAGAATTCGTGGTATTTCAGGAATGCGCTTGTCCGAGCCAATTACAAAAATGTGGCGAAGGGAATCCAACAGGAGCCGGAGCATCTTGAAAAGTTCTTCCGCAACTTGCTAATGGGAGAACATAACGAACTGAAAAACCGCTATCTGCATGTTGACTACAAAAAATCTCAAAACAGCAAAAATGTCCCTATAAATGTCCCTATAAATGTCCCTATAAAAGATAGACAGAAAAAGATTATTGAAGTTCTTATTAAAGACCCTCATGTGTCGGCACAAAATCTTGCTGAAAAATTTGGTGTTACTGAAAAAACAATCAAAAGAGATTTGCAGATGCTGAAAAAGCAAAACCTGATTGCCCGAGTTGGGGCCAACAAAAACGGCTATTGGAAAGTGAACTAGTTTTACCATCTGGACTTTTCGAAGGCTTTTTCTCCCAAATTTTGTAAAGCGCTTTCCATTTTCTGTCGAGGTTTTACGCCTTTTGTCGCTCCTTTTGGTCTTTTTATCCTCCAATTGTGCAAGTAAACAATATTTTCGCAATTTTTTGTCGATTTTCTTGTCTTTTTCCAAATTTTCCTAGTATATTCTTTTCTGTGTTTAATAAAAATGCCCTTGAAAGGGGTGTTTTGGTTCAATTTGGAGATTTAAATGGCAGAAGATTTGCAAGCCCTTATGGAACGCATCCAGAAGGATGCTGTCGAAAAGGCAGAACTCGCAGCAGCAGATATTATTTCTAAGGCAAAGGACAAGGCGGCCGAAATTGTCAGGGCAGCCGAAGACGAAGCCAAAGCAAAACTCGAAAACGCCGATAAGGAAGCACAAGCATTTACAGAACGCAGCGAACGCACGTTGGAACAGTCCGCTCGCGATTTGCTCCTCTCGGTGGGCAAGAACCTCGAAAAGATGATTCTTGATCTTCTCAGCCTCCAGATTGACAAGTCTCTCGATGAATCGACCGTGAAGAACATGCTCCTCACGGTTGCAAAGAGCTACACCTCCGACATCGAAATTAACTTCTCCGAAGCCGATGCCAATGCCCTCACGAGCTTCGTGATGGGCGAGTTTGCAAAGCAGCTCAAGGCTGGCGTCAAGGTCGAAAGCGACAAGGGCGTCAAGTTTGGTTTCCGCGTGAAGCTCGATGGCGGCAAGGTCAGCCACGAATTTACAGAACAGGCTATGGCGGAATCTCTTTCTGCCTTGCTCAGACCGCAACTTGCAAAGATTGTAAACAAGGCCGCCCAGGGCAAATAAGGCGGTCCAATGAGCAGTCCAGCATATTTGATGGCATCGCTTCCGATGCTAGAACTGGGCGACGTTCCGCCCCTTAGCATGGCCGAGTTCCGTGGCCGTTGCGAAGGTGTGCTGGATGCCCCAGAACTCGAAGCGCTCGACGCCCTCTTAGCGGGCGAAGAGTGCGATGATGAATTTGTTAGGGAATACCAGTCCCGCGAAACCCAGATGAGAAATGTTTCAGGAAGGCTCCGCGCCCAGGCGTGGGGCCCTGAAGTGCGTTTTGCGGAACGTTCATTCTCTGGTTATGACGTCACCTTTGCGAAGATGATCCAGGACGCGTTCATGAAGTCAAATCCGCTTGAAAAGGAACAGGATATCGACCGCGCCCGTTTTTGGCTTGTGGATAGCCTTGCCGGTGTAGGCGAGGGGACCATCAAGCACGTCTACGCCTATGCGATTAAGCTTAGAATCTGCGAGCGTTGGGCTCGCTTGAACGATATCGCAGGCGACAAGGCCGTCATCAATATTATTAATGAAAACGATCCTGCATACAGGCAGGAATGAGTGGAGGTCCATTTTCAATGGCTAGTATCGGAAAAATAACCGGCGTGAACGGAAACCTGATTCGTGTCAAGTTTGAAAGCGCCGTTTCCCAGAACGAAGTGGCTTATGCAAAGCTCATTTCGAAGAACGAAGCAGGTAAGACAGAAATCATCCCCCTTAAGAGCGAAGTGATTCGTATCCGTGGTGATTACGCTGAACTCCAGGTGTTCGAAGATACGACTGGCCTCAAGGCTGGCGACGAAGTCGAATTTACGGGTGAACTTCTTTCTGTTGAACTTGGTCCGGGTCTCCTTACTCAAGTTTTTGATGGTCTTCAGAACCCGCTGCCGAAGCTCGCTGACGAATGCGGCTTCTTCCTCCAGCGCGGTAAGTATTTGAAGGCTCTCCCGCGTGACAAAAAGTGGGCTTTTACTCCGGTCGCTAAGGCTGGCGATGTGGTTGTCGCTGGTGATACGCTCGGTACGGTTCCGGAAGGTGTTTTCTCGCACCGCATCATGGTGCCGTTCAAGCTCCTCGGCAAGTGGACTGTGGATTACATCACGACTGCCGGTGACCGCGTTGTCGAAGATGTTGTCGCAAAGCTCAAGAACGATAAGGGCGAATCTGTTGACGTGACGATGGTGCAGACCTGGCCGGTGAAGATGCCGATTAAGGCATTCGAAGAACGCCTCCGCCCGTCCAAGCCGCTTACCATGCAGCAGCGCATTATCGATACGTTCTTCCCTGTGATGCAGGGCGGTACGTTCTGTACGCCGGGTCCGTTCGGTGCCGGTAAGACCGTGCTCCAGCAGCTCATGAGCCGTTATGCCGACGTGGACATCGTGATTTTGGCTGCTTGCGGTGAACGTGCTGGTGAAGTGGTGGAAACCCTTCGTGAATTCCCGGAATTGATTGACCCGCGTACGGGCAAGTCCTTGATGGAACGTACGCTTATCATTTGTAACACGTCTTCGATGCCGGTGGCTGCTCGTGAAGCTTCCGTTTATACCGGCGTGACGCTCGCTGAATACTACCGTCAGATGGGTCTCAACGTGCTCCTCCTCGCTGACTCCACTTCCCGTTGGGCTCAGGCTCTCCGTGAAATGAGTGGCCGTTTGGAAGAAATTCCGGGCGAAGAAGCGTTCCCGGCTTACCTCGAATCTGTAATCGCTTCGTTCTACGAACGCGGTGGCGTTGTCCGTCTCAAGGACGGTTCGACGGGTTCCGTGACGATTTGCGGTTCTGTTTCTCCGGCAGGTGGTAACTTCGAAGAACCGGTGACCCAGGCTACCTTGAAGGTGGTGGGCGCATTCCTCGGCCTTTCCCGTGAACGTTCTGACCAGCGCCGCTTCCCGGCAATCCACCCGTTGGATTCCTGGTCCAAGTACGAAGGCATTATCGATTCCAAGAAGGTCGCCCAGGCCCGTTCCATCCTCGCTAACGGTGTGGATGTGAACAACATGATGAAGGTCGTGGGCGAAGAAGGTACTTCGATCGAAGACTTCATTGTTTATCTGAAATCTGAATATCTTGATGCCGTTTATCTGCAGCAGGACGCCTATAACGAAATCGACGCTGCTTGCTCTGCAGAACGCCAGAAGTACGTGTTCGACAAGATTTACACCATCCTCATGACGCCGATGACGTTTACCGAAAAGGATGTCGCCCGTACGTTCTTCCTCAAGCTCACGCAGGCTACCAAGGACTGGAACCGCGTGGCGTTTGACTCTCAGGAATTCAAGGATCTCGAATCCAGTATTTTTGCTTCCGTAAAGGAGGTTTCTGCTAATGCATAATGTTGCTTACCATCGTATTGAACGCATTGCCGGTTCTGTGATTACTTTGAGAGCCGAAGGCGTTGCAAACCAGGAACTAGCTCAGGTGACGAGCTCTTTCGGTACTTCTCTTGCCCGTGTGATCCGCATTGACGGTGACCTCGTGGACTTGCAGGTTTTTGCTGGTGCTCGTGGTATTTCTACGGACTCCGAAGTGCGATTCCTCGGTGAACCGATGAAGGTCCCGTACAGCGATGCTTTGCTTGGCCGCGTGTTTAACGGTGCCGGCAAGCCGCGTGACAACGGCCCGGAAGTCGATGGCGAACGCATCACGATTGGCGGCCCCTCTGTGAACCCTGCTAAGCGTATCATCCCGAAGACGATGGTGCGTACGGGTATCCCGATGATTGACGTGTTTAACACGCTCGTCGTTTCGCAGAAGCTCCCGATTTTCTCGATTGCAGGTGAACCCTACAACGAACTTTTGGCACGTATCGCCTTGCAGGCTGAAGTCGACGTGATTATCCTCGGCGGCATGGGCCTCAAGCACGATGACTACCTCTATCTCAAGGATTACCTCGAAAAGAACGGTGCTCTTTCCCGTACGGTGATGTTCATGCATACCGCATCTGACCCGATTGTGGAATGCTTGCTTGTTCCGGATGCATCCCTCGCTGTTGCTGAAAAGTTTGCAACCGAAGGCAAGAACGTGCTCGTGCTCCTCACGGACATGACGAACTTTGCCGACGCCATGAAGGAAATTGCTATTACGATGGAACAGATTCCGTCGAACCGTGGTTATCCTGGCGACCTTTACTCTCAGCTCGCAAGCCGTTACGAAAAGGCTGTGGACTTCAGCGATGCTGGTTCTATCACGATTTTGGCTGTGACCACCATGCCGGGCGACGACGTGACGCACCCGGTTCCGGACAACACGGGTTACATTACCGAAGGTCAGTTCTACTTGCGCAAGGGCCGTATCGAACCGTTCGGTTCTTTGAGCCGCTTGAAGCAGCAGGTGAACGGCAAGACCCGTAGCGACCACCGTACCATCATGAACACCATGATTCAGCTGTACGCAAGCTACAAGGAAACCTTGGAAAAGCAATCCATGGGCTTCAACATGAGCAACTGGGACCAGAAGCTGTTGAAGTACGGTGTACGCTTCGAAAAGGAAATGATGGACCTTTCTGTGAACATCCCTCTTGAAAAGGCTTTGGATCTCGGATGGGAAATCCTCGCCGATTGCTTCACTCCTGAAGAAACCGGTATCCCCACCAAGATGATCAATCAGTATTGGCCGAAGAAGTGGTAATATGGCTAAGGTCAAGTTAACTAAAAACGCCCTCAAGGCGGAACGTGACGCACTGAAGCGCTTCCAGCGCTATCTGCCGACGTTGCTTTTAAAGAAGCAGCAGCTGCAGATGGAAATGCGTACGCTCCAGGAGAAGGTGATGGCGAAACGCGAAGAAGAGGATAAGCTCCGCAAGAGTATGGCTTCGTGGATTTCGCTTTTTGCCGAACCCATTGAGTGGAAAAAGTATCTCTCGGTGAAGAGTGTCGAACAGGGCGAGGGTAACATTGCCGGCGTGAAGATTCCGACGTTTAGCGGCGTGGAATTCAACGTGAACATTCCGGATTTCTTTACGACTCCGGTGTGGCTCGACGATGGTATCCGCAGCTTGCAAGGTTTGATTTCCTTGCGCCTGGAACGCCGCGTGCTCGAAAAGCAGTACGAACTCCTTTCGAAGGAACTGCGTACCACGAGCCAGCGTGTGAACCTGTTCGAAAAGGTGAAAATTCCCGAGTCTAAGGATAACATCCGCAAAATCAATATCTTCTTGGGTGACCAGCAGACAAGCGGTGTGGCCCGTAGTAAGCTTGCCAAGGGCAAGGCTACGGCTAAGGCGCTTGCACTTGACGCCCAGAGTAAGGAGGTTGCCGCATGATTACTCCTATGAAGAAGGTGACCATTCTTACGCTTGCAAGCCATAAGGAAGAAACCCTTAAGGCTCTGCGCGAAATGGAAATTATCCATTTGACTCCGCTCCAGAATGCCGTTGGTGCATCTGTGAACGGTGCAAAGGGTGCTGTGGCCCGCGTGCAGAAGGCTATGGAAGTCGTTCCGGATAAGCTCCGCAAGGGTGTGACGCCTGCAGCGAAAGGTGCTAGCGGTGTAACGCTCGTCGAAGAAATCCAGACGCTCATTTCGGACAAGAAAAATGCCGAAATCCAGCTGGAGCAAGCCAAGGAAGAGCTTGAAAAGCTCCACGCTTTTGGAAATCTCGATCCGCGTACGGTCAAGGAACTTGCCGCAAAGGGCATTTTTGTCCGCCTTTATCTCGTCGATCTTTCCAAGGATCCTTTTGAAGTCGAAGGTGATAACGCTTACAAGCATGTCTTTGGCAAGGATGAAAATGGCACGTACATTGCCGTGTTCACGAAGGGCGATGCTCCTGCATCTGTGAAGGGTGCGTTTACGGAACTCGCCATGCCTCTCAAGTCGCTCGAAGAATATCGAATGATTGAAGAGGAATCGAACACGACGATTTCTGCTGTGGATGAACGCTTTGCCCAGCTTGCTTCTGTGAAGGACGATCTCGAAGACCGCCTTTTGGAAGTGACGGACCGTTACAATCTCGTGGAAGCTTCTGCAAGCATGCTCCAGAACAAGGGTTTGGCTGCTCTCCAGGGATTCTGCCCGGAACCGCGCGTTGCTGAAATCAGTGCGGCTGCGAAGGCAAACGGCTGGGGCATCCGCGTTGAAGATCCAACGGACGAAGATAACATCCCGACGCTTCTCGGCTACAACAAGCTTTCACGCCCGATGCAGTGCCTCTATGACATTATTGGCATCTCGCCGGGCTACAACGAAGTTGACGTGAGCTCTGTGTTCCTCTGCTTCTTTAGCCTTTTCTTTGCGATGATTGTGGGCGATATGGCTTATGGCCTGTTGTTCCTCGGTCTTGCGATGTTTGCTCGCTCGAAAATGCCGAAGGCAAGTAGTGCCGGATTCCACTTTGTGTATTTGATGAGCTGGGCGACTATCATCTGGGGCGCCATTAATGCAAACTTCCTCGGGCTTACACCGGAACTTGCTGGGTGGAGCTACTACCTCGATATCGCTAACTACAATTTTATCCCGGAAGGCGTGCGCAACGTGCTCTACTGGATTCGCAGCTCTGCTCCGACGGATCCGACGCGCTTCGAAGCATACAGGCAGTTCTGCGAGACGTTTACGTTCTTGCCGGCTAGCTTTGTGCCGAAAGCCGCAGGGGCGTCCCAGATGCAGCATATCCAGCTGTTCTGCTTCTGCATTGCCGTTGTGCATCTGAGCATTGCTCATGCGTGGAACGTCGTCGTGCGTATCAAGCGCAAGTCTTCGACGTTCATGGCGCAGGTGGGCTGGCTCATGGGCGCTTGGGTCATGTTCTTCCTTGCATGCAACATGGTGCTTGGTATCGACATGCCGAAGTTCGTCATCCCGATGTTCATCGTGGAAGTCGTGCTTCTCGTGCTCTTTACGGTGCCGCCTAGCCGCCTCAAGCAGGACTTCATCAGCATCCCGATGCTCGTGCTCGACATCGTGAACAGCTTCACCGACGTCATCAGCTATATCCGTCTCTTTGCTGTGGGTATGTCTGGTGCAGCAATCGCCGAAGCGTTCAATGGTATGCTCTCGCCACTGTTTGGCTCTGCCGTGGGGGTTGCCGGTGCAGCTCTAGTTCTTTTGGGCGTTCATGGCCTGAACATTGCACTTGCCGTGATGGGCGTTGCTGTGCATGCCGTACGTCTTAACACACTCGAATTTTCAAATGGACTTGGTCTTGAATGGAGCGGATTTGCTTTCAGCCCCTTCGCCAAGCAAAAAAATTAAACCAAGGGTTAAATCCCGCTACTTAATGAGGATAATATAATGGAACCGAATACAATGGTGACTCTCGCTAAAATGGGTGCTGCAGCTGCGCTTGGCATTGCGGCTATGGGCTCTGCCCTTGGTTGCGGAACGGCCGGTATGTCTGCTATCACGATGTGGAAGAAGGCTTACGCTCAGGGTAAGTCTGCTCTCTTCACGCTTCTCGTGTTCGTCGGTGCTCCGATTTCCCAGACGATTTATGGCATGTTGCTCATGAACTTCATCTTGAGCAAGGCTGCTGAACAGGGCTTTACGAATTGGGGCGGCTGCCTCGGTGCTGGTATCTTCGGTGGCCTCGGCATGATGGCTTCTGCTTGGTACCAGGGCAAGTCTGCTGCAGTGGCTTGCGATGCTCTCGGTGAAACCGGCAAGGGCATGGTGAACTACTTGATGGTTCTCGGTATCGTCGAAACCGTCGCTTTGTTCGTGCTCGTGTTCTCCATGATGGTGCTTTAATCGAAAGAGGTTGCACTTATGGATCAATCACAACTTTTAACGCTCGCAAAGCTCGGTGCGGTGGCGGCTCTTGGCCTTGCTGCGGTGGGCTCTGCACTGGGCTGCGGGACTGCCGGCATGGCGGCCATCGGTGCCTGGAAGAAGGCGTATCTCAAAGGTAAGAACGCGCTCTTTACGCTGCTCATCTTCGTGGGTGCGCCGATTGCGCAGACGATTTACGGCATGCTCCTGATGATGTACATCTTGAACAAGTCTCAAGCTGCTCCGGGCAACTGGGCTGCTTACCTTGGTGTAGGCATCTTCGGTGGCATCGGCATGATGGCTAGCGCCTGGTACGTGGGTAAGTCCGCTGCTGACGCTTGCAACGCTCTTGGCGAAACGGGCAAGGGCCTCGTGAACTACCTCATGGTGCTCGGTGTCGGCGAAACGGTCGCACTGTTCGTCATGGTGTTCTCGATGATGCTTGTTTCGTAGCTCGTGTCATCCAGAGCGTGGTTTGCTTCGACAAGGCTCAGCACAGGCTTAAGCTCACCAACCTTATTAAGGTCCCTGAGTGGTACACTGAGCCTGCCGAAGTGCAAGCGAAGCGCGTCGAAGGGCGGAGTCGAAGGATCTTTGACTACAAAAGAAGACTGCTTAACGGCAGTCTTCTTTGTTTTTGAAATAAACTAAAAAATGACGGATTTTCATCCGTCATTTTTGCTAAATGCTTTATGTCGCAAGTTTGGAGAGGCTTGATTATACCGCTTCAGCAGCCTTCTTCAAAGCTTCGGCCTTGTCGGTCTTTTCCCACGTGAAGCGGGCGCCGGTACGGCCAAAGTGACCGAGGGCGGCGGTAGCGACGTAACCCGGCTTGCGGAGGTCGAGCATCTTTTCGATGCCGGCCGGAGAGAGGTCGAAGTTCTGTGCGACAATAGCTTCGATCTTGCGGTCGTCGATCTTGCCAGTGCCAAACGTGTTCACGAGCACGGAAACCGGCTTGGAGTAGCCGATAGCGTAGGCGAGCTGCACTTCGCAACGGTAGGCGAGGCCTGCTGCGACAATGTTCTTAGCGACATAGCGTGCTGCGTATGCAGCGCTGCGGTCGACCTTGGACGGGTCCTTGCCGCTGAATGCGCCACCACCATGACGGCCCATGCCACCGTAGGTGTCGACGATAATCTTACGGCCAGTGAGGCCGCAGTCGCCGTGCGGGCCACCGACAACGAACTTGCCAGTCGGGTTCACGAGGTAACGGGTCTTCTTGTCCAAGAGCTTGGCCGGAATGACCTTCTTGATGAGCTTTTCGATGATTTCCTTTTCAATCACGGAATGCTTGAGTTCCTTGCCGTTCACCTTTTCGTCGTGCTGGGTGGAGATGACGACGGTATCAACGCGGACCGGCTTGTCATTTTCGTCGTATTCGACGGTGACCTGGGACTTGGCATCCGGACGGAGCCACTTGATCTTGCCCTTTTCACGGAGGTTCTGGATTTCTTCCATGAGCTTGTGGGCGAGGCTGATCGGGAGCGGCATGAGTTCCTTGGTTTCCTTGACGGCGTAACCAAACATCATGCCCTGGTCGCCAGCACCCTGCTTGTCGTCTTCCTTGCCTTCGGCAGCCTTGGCATCAACGCCCTGGGCGATATCCGGAGACTGCTTGTCCATAGCAACGAGCACTGCGCAGCCCTTATAATCGAACTGGAGGTCAGGGTTCACGTAGCCGATGTTCTTGATGGTGTTGCGTGCGATTTCCTGGAAATCAACAACAGCCTTGGTTGTAATTTCACCAGAGATAACGACGAGACCGGTGTTCACGAGCGTTTCGCAAGCGACGCGGCTTTTCGGGTCCTGGGCGAGGCAGGCGTCAAGAATGGAGTCGGAAATCTGGTCGGCAACCTTATCCGGGTGGCCTTTAGAAACGGATTCAGAGGTAAAAAGATAATGTGCCATTGGGGCTCCTATAATTTTTATTTTCTTTCTATGCGTAAATTTAGTTAAATGCATAGATTGTGGCAACGAGAAAATGCTCCGGATGGCTTTTTTATGACCAAAAATGCACTTTTGTGTTGTAAATAAAAATTATGTATCTATATTTTCTATAGCTAATTATAGAGAGTTGGATGGTGGAGAGCTAATTCTGGCGTGGTGCTGGGATGTTTTGTTCAACAAGGAGAATGTATGGATCTGCCTTTTATGACTGCATGGCTTGATGACCTGCTCGACCCAAAATCCTTTAATGACTTTTGTGTGAATGGCCTTTGCGTTGAAGCGAACGACAAGGTGACAAAAATTGTGACTGGCGTGAGCTTGCGCGACCAGTTGATTGATGCCGCCATTGCCGAAAAGGCGGACTGCATCATTGTACACCACCCGAATGGTTTTTGGAAGGGCGAGTCCCAGCTCCCGGTTGGCAAGTTCGCAGAACGCCTCCGTAAGCTTATGAACAACGGAATTTCCGTGTTCGGTTTCCATTTGCCGCTCGATGGCCATCGTGAAATTGGCAATAACGCCGTCATTGCAAAGCTGCTTGGCTTGAACCCGATTCATGAGTTTGTGCATGTCGGTATGCGTGCTATTGGCGTGATTGCCGAATGGAATACGCCTGCAACAAGGGAAGAATTTGTGGATTGCCTGGATACGGCTTTTGTCCATGGCGTGCAGAACAAGTTCTTCTATGGTCCCGAAGAAATCAAGCGCGTTGCCATTTGCAGTGGTAGTTGCAGTGTGTCTGACATCAAGGAAGCTATGGAAATGAACTGCGATGCTTACGTTACGGGTAGCATCAAGGAAGAAGTTCCCATATTCTGTCAGGAAAACGGGGTGAACCTTGTATCGTGCGGGCACCACAGAACCGAAATCTTTGGGGTGAGTGCGCTTGCGGCTAAAATTCAGGCAGAACTCAGCATTCCGTCGAAATTTATCGATTTTGACAACCCAATTTAGGATGATGAGCCTTCAAGCGTGTTAAATGGCGTGTGGCTTGTTACAAAAACCATGCAAATTTCTATATATGGTTTGTAATAAAAAAATAGGGATAAAACCTTTGAATTTTTCGTGCCATTTATTTACATTATCCACTGATGAATTTTGTTAAGGCATCCATACACTTTCAGAAGTCATCACGGGCTCTAACCGTGAAGGTGCCTTCTATTATTCTCCGCGGTTCGCTTTTTGTGCGAGTCGCCGTTGTTATTGGTTTTATTCTTTTCCTTGTTCAGGTGCTCTCTACGTCCGTCTATGATGGCGTGTTGAGGCATGCATTCTCTAGCCGTCAGAAGCTCAACAAGGAGCTTTCGCAAATCCAGAGCACTGTGGATTATATTTCCAGCACGTCTAAGGATTTCTTTAAGGCTGAAAAAATGCTCCACGCTAAGCTCGGACTCCCGTTACCGGACGAAGCTTCTCGCAAGCTCTCTACGGGCGGCCATATCGAGCCGAATGTACAGCTTTTGCGCAAGACCTCCCCGGTGTTCGAACGTACCGCCAAGATGCACGAAGATGTTTGGCGCATTTTTGGACAAATCCAGAACAACGAAGAATCTTTTAATTCTCTGACTAAGTATATCGATCAGAGCCGTTCTGTTTTACGCTACATTCCGTCGATTTCTCCGACAAATGGTCGTTATGCTTCTGCTTTTGGTCCGCGTATCCATCCTGTGACGGGTGAAGTCGGCAAGATGCATCAGGGCATCGATATTTCTAACGACCGTTGGACTCCGATTTATGCGCCGGCGGATGGCGTTGTTGAAATTTCCCAGTTGAGTTCCTCTTTTGGGAATTTTGTAGTCCTGAATCACGGCAATGGCCTCAAGACCCGTTATGGGCACATGCAGATGTCGGCCGTGACTCCGGGCGAGTTCGTACATCGTTACCAAATTCTTGGCTATATGGGTAATACTGGTCGTTCCGTCGGTCCGCACCTCCACTATGAGGTCTGGAAAAACGGCGTCCCGGTGAACCCTCTTCCTTATATTCTCCCTAACGACTATGAAGTCGACTAATCCTCGCTAGCGTTATTACGCATGGTGGGTGCGCCCAGGGGAGGGTGCAATGAATAATTATGGTGTTGTGCCGGCGGTGAGCTTGGCGCTTTTTTCGTGGGCATTATCATGCCCGGTGCTTACTGAATTCTATCCGGACCCGAAAGATGTTTCGGACCAGGAGGGCGAGTACGTCGAAATTCGCATGGACGATTTTCGAGCAGAATCGCTTTATGTGCAATTTGAATCCAAGGCGGTGATGGCTTTTGCATGGCCGGAGGCGGAACGCTTTGTGCTTGTGCATGACACGGCAAAGTGTACGGCTGAGGCTTTACAGGGTGCGTCGCAAGATCTGTCGCAAGAACTGCCGCGGGCGAGTGTCGCATGTGGTTCGCTTGGGAAAATCTCGCTCCCGAATTCACGAGAGTCTGTGTGGAAGGTCTGGGCGGGAACATGCAATGATTCTGTGACTGTTCCACGTCCTAAGCCGGGGAAGGTTATTCAGCGTGTAGGGCTGACGGACAAATGGGAGTTCGTTGACGCGTCTAAGGCGGTGTCGGTGCAGGAGAGTGCTGATTCACTTTTGAAGAATTTGTTGACTGCTGGAACCTCCCTGTTGCGGGTGACGGAAGTGCATCATTGTCCTGAAGAGCCTATGCCGGAATGGGTGGAACTCTACAATTCGAGTGAATATCCGCTCCCGCTAGAATCTTTCCGCTTTTGTGATCGCGGAGGCGCTTTGGGAATGTCGGGCGATTCGATTCGGCCGTACCAAGCGGTGCTTGTGAGCAAGGATACATCGTCTCTGCGGACTGCACTCAACATTCCCGATATTCGAATGATTCAGGTGTCGCTTGGCTTTTTGAATAACACAGAAGGTATGCTCCGGCTTTGCTATCGGGATAGCGTGATTGATAGCGTTTATTGGAAAAAAGGAACGGTATCGTGCCCGTCTGGATTTAATCCGCTCTCGATGCGGCGTGAGTTTACGCCCGGGTATTTGTCTAAAAATGCGCGGAACGTGTCATTGGTTGGGGATGCGGCAAAAGCGCCTGTTGTGTACAAACTATCTTCTCGTGTAGTTTCAAAAAAAGGTTCTCCGCTTCGAGTGCTTGTGGAATCAGAATACAATGTTACGCTTTCGCTTTTGGATTCTGCGGGGCGTCGTGTGTGGAAATCCGTGGTCTCTGCATTGTCTAATGAGTGGGTGAAGGTCCCGGTGCAGGAATATCTTGGAATTGGCGCCGCTTATGTTTCGTTGTCTGTGGGGGAGTATGAGGATGTGGTCGGTATTCTTGTTCGCCCGTAGGTTTGCTTGTGCGTACATGTACGCTTGGCTTTGTATGGGCTTTATTTTACTTTGTTGCTTGTTGATGGCGCCGGGGCGAGCCTTGGCTGCGGAGGGGCGTGCTTCGTTTGCGTCTTTGCTCGCGGGAGGGCTTTCTCCTGTTGGTCTTGGCGGCTACAATTCGACTCCTGCACGGTATGCAATCCCATCGTATGGAGTCTCTTATTATTGGCTAGACGATGTTGTAGAGTCATCTTGGAATTTGTCTCTTGAATTTGGGAGCGATGCATATCGCGTGAGTGCTTTTGTCGATTACGAGACGATGGATTCGCTGTATCGCAATTTGTATTCAGAAATATCTTATGCAAAAACGTGGCCGCATTTTGCGCTTGGGATGAGCTATGGGCTTGGTCTAGAGTGGATTCCTGGCGATGCGCTTTGGGCACGACACCGATTCAAGTGGGCGGGGACCTTTAATTGGCGACAAGTCTATCTGGCGGGGATGCTCGGTGGCTTTACAGACGAGGGCATTTTACCTGCTGTAGGCGTTCATTGGATCTCGGATGAAGCAGTTTCTGCCTTTGCGGAATACGATTTCGACTACTTGTATGCTGGGGCGAGTTTTCGCTGGAAATTTGTGGAGCTCAGCTCGTCTTACCGATTCCCGGACTTTGCCGTGGCTCTACAGATTTCATTCCGTGGCGCTCATTGCGGGGCCTCATATGCTCGAGGATTTAAGCACAATTCGATAGGCTGGAATAGCGTTCAAGTTACACGATGGCTAAAAAAATGATGGAGGAAAAAGCTAAATTTGGAGCATGAAAAAATTCCTTCTTCTCCTGATTGCTTTATCTGTATTTTCCATGGCTGAACCGGCCGAAAAAGGCGAGTCTACGGATGCTCAGGTCTTGTCCGAAGAAGGAACGTTGCGAGATTCTACGATTACGGTGTATATTCATCCGTTGAACTTTATGGTGCCGTATTCGCACTTTTGGGGCGGCATTAACGTTCCGAACGGCATTACGGAATATCCGCAGTTTTACCTGACGCTGGAATGGAAGCTGATGGAGAAGATCTCTTTGATCTCGACTCCGCATTATGTGCGTGTGGACCGTACTGAAGATGACAATGATGGCTACACGATTTACGATATCGGTTTGCAGGAAAGTTTTCGTCTGTATGGCGTTGGCGGCAAGCGCTGGCGCTATTTCCAGGCGGGAATGATTGTGGATCATTTAAGTATCGATACGGGACTGCATGGGGACTTTAACGGCTGGCTTTGGGGCTTTATGCTCAATGGCGGCGTTAAGAAGGTCCTGAACGGCGGGGAAGGTTTCTTTGGACGTTTCGCCGTGTTCCTCGATGCCGGATTCGGTTATACATGGACTAGTAAATTTGATGCGGATCGCAAGGGAGCCTTCTTTAAGATGGATAAGGGCCTTGTCATCGATATCAACGCCGCTATCGGATTCCAGATATAATTGAAATGTAACTGGATCCTTCGTGGCTTCGCCACTCAGGATGACGGCGAAGGCGTTCGCTAGGATGACGGCGAAGGCGTGTGCTCAACAAACGAAAAGTCCTCTCTTTCGAGAGGACTTTATCGCGGGATAGACGAGGCTTGAACTCGCAACCTCCGGCGTGACAGGCCGGTGCTCTAACCAAAATTGAGCTACCACCCCAAAATCGTATCCGATTCTTCGGTAGTGGACGATAACGGATTCGAACCGCTGACATTCTGCTTGTAAGGCAGACGCTCTGAACCAGCTGAGCTAATCGTCCAAATAATTACTTGTCTTTATCTTTACCGTTGAAGAGAATTCCGAGAGGAATAATCACAACGTAAGCAATCGTCAAGATAATTGGTGCAACAGAAAGGCTTACCGGATTATCTGCAGGACCTGTGCCCAAACAAATGAAACCAATAATGAGTAGTAAAATGCCAATACCGATAAGAATAAGATTCTTTTTGTTCAACATTTTCTACAACCTCGAGTTACGAGCCAAATATACAAATATTCATGTTGTTGTCAACCGATAACGTATGTTTTTCGCAAAAAAAAATGAAAAAATTTATGTAGGGTGAGGAGAATGTTACTGGATCCTTCCGCCTACGGCGTCAGGATGACGCTGGGGCGGAGCCACTCTGGATGACTGTAAGAAGGGGCGCTCTAGATGATGTTGAGAGGTGGCTTCATAAAACGAAAAAAACTCTCTTTCGAGAGGATCAGGTTTCGTTTGTTTCGCTATCGCAAAACAAACGAAAAGCGCTTCTCAAAGAGAAGCGCTTTTTCGCGGGATAGACGAGGCTTGAACTCGCAACCTCCGGCGTGACAGGCCGGTGCTCTAACCAAAATTGAGCTACCACCCCAGTGGTTTGATTCAGTCTTTCAACCGAACGAACCAAATATAAAAAGAATTAATCTTTGTGTCAAGGGATAAGGATGCTTTTCTTTAATTTTTTTCTTTAAAAAAGGAGATGCCCTGTCGGAGCAGGGCATGACACTTTAATTAACTAATAACCAATGACTATCTCTGACCTGGGTATTTGACGCGGGTATGGTATGTTCCATCGAGACTGTGGAGGAACGCTTCTTCGAGCTTGGAAAGTTCCTTTACAGATAAATTGCTTTCGTTGAACTGACCGTCCATGAACTTGTCAAGAATCGTCTTGTGGATCATGGATTCGAGAGCTTCAGAGGAAGTGTCTGCCATGGAGCGGCTTGTCGCTTCGATGACGTCGGCGAGCATGAGGATTGCTGTTTCCATGCTCTGCGGGCGCGGACCCTTGTAGCGGAAATCTTCTTCCTTGACTTCTTTGCCAGTTTCCTTGGCAAGTTCTGTAGCCTTGTGATGGAAGAACTGGATAAGCGTTGTGCCGTGGTGTTCCTGGATGCCTGTAGCAACGAGTTCAGGAATCTTGTATTCCTTGGCAAGCAGCATGCCCTGCGAAACGTGACCGGTCAAAATCTTGACGGACTGGTACGGATCGAGGTTGTTATGCGGGTTTACGCCTTGCTTCTGGTTTTCGGTGAAGTATTCGGGACGCATCGTCTTGCCGAGGTCGTGGTAAAGAGCCATCACGCGGACGAGGAGCGAATTTGCGCCAATGCTTTCGGCCACGCTTTCGGCGAGGTTTGAAACCTGGATGCTGTGGTGGAACGTGCCCGGTGCAAGTTCAGAAATGCGCTTGAGGGCCGGGCGGTTGAAGTCCGACATTTCCATGAGTGTAAGCACGGTCGTAATGCTGAAGACTTTCTCGACGACGTGGATCAAGAGCACGGAGGCGACTGCGGTAAAGATGATGATGTTTGCACTTGCGGCGATGAGTGTCTGGTAGAACGTCGCAAAATTGAAACGGTTGCGGAGGAGCAACATGATGCTGATTGAAGCTGCCGCTGCAACGACACCTGCAATCATGCTCCAGGCAAACTGCACACGGTAGCGCATACGGAAGAGCGGGGTAATTACAGCGATATTCACAAGCAGGCTTGTGAGAGTTGCTGCAAGGTCGTAGCCGTTCAAAATGCCGTAGAAACCTGCGGAGAATGTTGCAAAAGCTAGGCCCATTCGAGCGTCATAAAGCACGACTGCAATCACAGGTGTAAACGTAATCGGGTAGAGCCACATGAAGTCGATGGCATCGGGGAGGATGCTTTCGGGGCGGCTAAGTGTTCCTGAAAGGTTATGGATGATCCAGAACGCGAGGAGTTGGAGCACGGTGAGGAACACGAGACTCCACAACTGGCGGGGAGTCTTGAACATGGTGCGTGTCGGCGTATAGAGCCAGAACATGATGAGGAGCGTGATGATGATGACAAAGACGAGCACGTTACCGTACGGGGCCGTGAGCATCTTTGAGTTTTCTTCGTTCTGCTGGGCTTGCTGAAGTGCGTCAATTTTTTCAAGAATTTCCTTGGTGATCGGAGCGCCTTGCGTCACGATTTCCATGCCACGCGGGACCATGCCCTTGATAAGCGTAACCTTGTTGCTTGCGTCGAGCTTGCGGGCTTCGGTTTCTTTTTCGAGATAGAAAACGTTTGGGCTTGTGAAGACGTAAAGCGCTTCGTAGAAGGCGCTCTGTAAACCTTGTTCGGCGGAGAAAGAATTTTGCAGTTGGCCAAAGGCTTCTTCGATGCGGCGCTGCATGGGCTGGATTTCGCTGATTTCAAGTGTGCTTTCTTCGTTGTCCTTGATGAGCGAAATGTTCGGCTTGTTGTAGATGAGGTTCTTGATCTGCTTGATGTTGTAGCTGTTGCAGAATAGGCTGACTTCAGTTTCCGTCTTGGCGAGGAGCGTGTTCGAAACACCTTTCTGCATCATCTGGTAGAACACGGACATCAAGGAATCACGGGCGATGGAATTCGTGCTGAGCGGCTTGATGGCGGTAATGGAAAGTCTTTGCTTCAACTGGTCGTAGATGCTCGACGCTTCCTTGATTTTTTCTTGCATGGAGGCGCTTCCGTCATCTTTGCTGCTGCTGATGACGGCTTGCATCTTGCCGTACTGTTCGAGCTTTTTGAGGTACTGTTCCAGTTCACGCAGTTGGCGCGTGGTTTCGTCGGCGTTGAATTCAAAAATGGCATTGATCTTGTCGGCGGCTCGAGCTTTTTCGTTCTGGATTTCCTGTTCGGTCTTCGGAACTTCGAACTTGAACGGGGCGACAATCGTCCTTGTACTGAGCTGGCCCAAGTGCGGGCGCTCGGCGCGGAGGGCAATATTCTTGTCCGGGAATAAGAGAATGGCAATGAGGATTAGGATAACCCAGCCAATAAATAAATGAATCTTTTTCTCTTTCTTGTTCATTTAATACTCTTCTATTTTTTTTGCTCGTTCTGTTCGTAAGCTAGCAAAATGTCTTTGACTAGATGATGACGAAGAACGTCGGTAGCGCTAAATTCGACTTCAGCGATCCCCCGAATCCCCTGGAGAATTTTCATCGCATGTTCGAGACCGGACGTTTGCCCTTTGGCGAGGTCAATTTGGCTTGTGTCGCCTGTGATAATGGCCTTGCTGTGGGGACCGAGTCGGGTGAGGAACATTTTCATCTGGGCGATAGTCGTGTTTTGGGCTTCGTCCAAAATGATGAAGGCGCGTTTGAGTGTGCGACCGCGCATGTAGGCGAGGGGTGCCACTTCGATGGCGCCCGTTTCTTCGTAACGCTTGAGCTTCTCAGCTGGCAAAAGCTCGGAGAGGCTGTCGTGAATGGGTCGAAGGTAGGGTGCAATCTTTTCTTTGAGGTCGCCGGGCAGGTAACCGAGCGATTCGCCGGCTTCGACGGCGGGGCGCACGAGGCAGATGCGTTCGGCTTCGCCGCGTTCAAGGCTTGCAACGGCAAGTGTTACGGCAAGGAAAGTCTTGCCTGTGCCTGCAGGGCCTTTTGCAAAAATGATATCGTTCTTTTCGACTGCCTTGACCAGTTCCGCCTGTGCGGGAGTCTTTGCAGAGACGCTGATACCGAACCTGTTCCTAAAGACGGGGCTATCGGGGATGAGCTCGGTGTAGCTCGTTTCCGATGCTTCCTTAGGGCCGAGCATGCGGTCGAGTTGGGTGGCGTCTAAAATTTCGCCGTTGCGTGCGGCGATTTTAAGCTGGTCGAGAACAGCCAGCAGGCCTGACAAGTCGGCTCCTTCCTGGGGAACTAGGTCTAGACCCGGAAGACGGGTGCGTATTTCAACGCAAAAACGGCTCTCCAGTAATCGGAAAACCGTTTCACGTTCGCCTGAAATAACGCGTTTCAGGTTGTCAGACAGTGAGTAATGCCTTATACTACTCTTCATCTGTAGAAGGTTGCTGAACCGGGAGACCAAGCTTGGTCCTTGCGTCGAAGATTTCCTTGCGGAGCTTGTGGTTGTCTTCGTTAGCGGCGGCCGCTTCGTCCTGAGTCTTCTTCAGGGTCTTTTCGTTGATGACTTCCTTAGGCGGTTCCTTCTTTGCCGGAGTAGCCGGCTTGGCGGATTCAGCCTGGTTTTCGTTGTAACCTGTGTAAGAAGAGGATTCAGAGGTAGATTCGTTGCTTCCCGTGTAGCCTGTATCGCTGCTGCTAGAGTTAGAAGAACCTGCGCAAGCTGTGAAAAGTGCTACAGAAACAGAGGCGAGAACTAATTTCCATTTTTTAAGAGACATTATTAAGCTCCATTCTAGTCTTTGATGGCTAAAATATATATAGTTGTGGCAGAAAAAATGTTAAAAAAGGTAAAAATTGACTATGCAAGCACGTAAAAATGACGTTCAGACCTATTCTCAGGTCTTTTTATCGTCCAAAAATTACGATTCCAAGAAAATTTATGCGAAAAGACGCAAGTCTTTGATGGAAAAGCTTGACTCTTTTTGCGTTTTTGCAGGTATGATCGTTGAACCGGGGGGCGAGGAAGCCTTTGTTCAAACTTGGACCCGCTTTGTGCAGGACCCTGCGTTTCTGTATTTGACCGGCGTGAACCAGGCGGGTTGCTATTTGGTGCTGGATCCGCGTGCCATGCGTTCGACGCTCTTTGTACCGCGCAAGGACCCGTTCAAGGAATTCTGGAACGGCAAGCGCCTTGGTTTTGTGGATGGCGAAAATGTTGTCGCCCGTTTGACGGGCGTCGAGGAAGTTCGACCGATTGACGAACTATGGGATTTTGTCGAGTCGCTTGCGAAGAAATATGCGAGCGGCAAGAATGCCGTGGACCACGCTTATGCTTTCTATTACGAGAAGTTCAAGGGCGATCACAACGAAAAGCTCAAGAACGATCTGAAGAAGGTGCTCCGCCCTTATAAGTTGAACGTCAAGAGCTGTGCCGACATGCACTTCGAAGACCGCCTGGTGCTGGAACCGGAACGCATTGGTGATGCGCGTGTGGCGCAGCAGATTACGGATGAAGCTTTCCGCGCGCTTTTGACCGAGATGAAGAACATGAAGACCGAGCGCGATGTGGCGCTGTTCCTCAATTACGAAATGCAGCGCCGTGGCGATGGCGACCTTGCGTTCCCGACGATTATTGCGGGTGGCAAGAATGCTTGTTGCTTGCATTACGTGAAGAACGACGAGCAATTGCGCGATGGCGAACTTGTTCTCTTTGACTTTGGTGTGCGGTTCGGGACTCTCCACAGCGATATCTCGCGCACCATTCCTGTAAATGGCAGGTTTGACCCGCTTCAAAAAATGTTGTACGAAATTGTGCTCGAATCTGCGAAGGTGTACCAGCGCGTGGTACGTCCGGGAGTTGCTCTCAAGGAAATCGGCATGATTTGCTGGGAATTCATTATGATGGAACTCGACCGCCGCCTAGTAAAGGGGGCGAAGGGGAGTTTCAAGCTTCTGTACGATAAGAGGCCGCATGGGGTGAGTCACTTTATCGGGGAACATATCCACGAAGGCGACCCGGGTTCCCGTTCCTTGGATGTGGTGTTAAAACCGGGAATGTTAATTTCTTGTGAGCCAGGACTTTACGGCGATTTTACGGCGACAATTGACGGCAAGCGCTACCGCGAAAGTATCGGCATCCGCATCGAAGATGATTTAATTATTACAAAAAGCGGTTTTGAAAATATTTCGGAGCATATTCCGCGTACAGTTGAGGAGATTGAGGCGCTCATGAAGTGATTTTTCTATCTTTGAGCAAAAGGACATTTTGCAAAAAAAGGGTTTTGTAAATGTGGAAAGTTAAAGGTTCTATAAGATTCTTCTTATCTATCCTTGCAACAACTTTTGTTCAGGCGGGTGTGTTTATTTACGCCCAGAAAATTCTGTCGGGATCGTTCTTTGCAAAGGATGGTATCATCTGGCAGAACTTCATGCTCCAAATCTTCTTCCTCGCGCCATACGTGTTGATGGTGTTCTTTGCGGGGTTCTTCACCAATAAGTTTTCAAAGAACAAGGTGATGGCTTGGTCGTCACTCATGATGACGCTATTTGTGATAGCGCAGTCTGTGCTTGTGACGATCGATTACCCGCGAGTCGCATTCTGGCTCTCCATTGGGCTGAGCTGCGGTTTTGCCATCCACAGTGCGGCGAAGTACGCCATTATCAAGGAAATGTTTGGCGTTAGGAATTTGAGCTACGCGAACGCTTTCCTCCAGATATTCAGTATTAGCGGTATCATCGCGGCATCCTGGCTTGCGATTGTCGGCGTGAACCTGATTAACCTCGATCAGCTCGTTTCTTACGAAGCCGTGCGTCGCATTACGGAAAAGTCCGTTGTGATTCCGTGGATTTTGACCGCGGTGAGCGTGCTCGGTACGGTTGCAAACTTCATGATTCCGCGCGTGAAGTTCGAAGACTTGAACGTGAGCGTTGACAAGGTCAAGCGCCACTTGAGTCTCGGTTTCCGCGTGCCGACGCTCCGTGCGTCTATCATAGCCCTTTCGATGTTCTGGGCTTTGGCTCAGGTGTTCGTGCTGATTTATCAGGACGTGTCCGGTTCTTCGACCGTGAACATGATGCAGGACTACATGTCGTTTGCGATTGTGGGCCTCATGGTTGGTACGATTGTGGCTGCACACTTCTCCAAGGACTTTATTGAATCCGGCTTTGTGCCGCTTGGCATGTTTGGCGCCTCAATCTGCATGTTCCTCGTGCCGTTCCTAGTGCATCCGGTTGCTCTCGTTGTGCTTTATTCCATGACTGGTTTCTTTGGCGGTCTCATCTTGGTGCCGGTGAATGCTCTTTTGCAGTATAACACGCGTCCGAACAACTCCGGTTCTGTGATTGCACTTGCAAACTTGATCCAGGCTGTGGTGCTTGTGGCGTTCCTGTTCGTGTTCACGATGATGGTCCGCAACACCGATGTCCGTCCGCAGAACTACTTCATTGGCCTTGCCGTGATTTCTGTGGGTGTATTCGTCTGGTCGATTTCGAATTTGCCGCAGGCTATGCTGCGTACGCTTTTACGTTTTGTGTTCAGCCGTTATAGAATCCGCGTGTTGAACGTGCAGAACATCCCGAACGAAGGCCCGATTCTCTTGGTCGGTAACCACCACAGCTTTATTGACTGGGCTATGGTGCAGATGGCATCTCCGCGTCCGCTTTGCATTGCTAGCAACAAGGACCATTTCGACAAGTGGTACTTGCGCGCCGTGCTCAAGCGCTTGGGCATGATCCGTATTGATAACCGCAATCCCAAGGTTGCGATGGACAAGATTCATGCCGCCCTCCTCGCAGGTAAGGCTGTCGTGATTTTCCCGTCGGGCGAAGTTTCCAAGTCTCCGCACGTGGAACCGTTTACGATTGACTATTCCTCCGCTGTCGATGGCACAAAGGCTCAGGTAATTCCGTTCTATATCCAGGGCTTGTGGGGCTCTAACTATAGCTATAGCTCCTCGAACATGTTCGGTGCTTCGGCTGAACGTTCTGTGACGGTCGCCTTTGGAGAAGCACTTCCGGCCAATACGCCGCCTAACGAAATCCGTGCTGTTATCCGTCGCATTTCTATTGACGCCTGGAACTACGCTGTTTCGTTTGTGCACCCGATTGCCGATAGCTGGATCCGCACTTACAAGAAGTACGTGAAGAATGGTCCTGCTATTTATAGCCCGGATGGCGCTCATTTCTCGGGTTACAAGCTGATGGGCGCTGTGATGGCTTTCCGCGGCTACCTCAAGAAGACGCTTGGCAAGAATGAACAGAACGTGGGTATTATGCTCCCGCCGAGCCCTGCTGGCGTGATTGTGAACCTCGCTCTTTGGGTGATTGGCAAGACGAACGTGAACTTGAACTACACGTCTTCTGTCGATAATGTGAAGTTCTGCTGCGATCGCGCTGAATGCTCGACCGTGATTACGAGCCGCCAGTTTGTGCAAAAGCTGAAAGGCCGTGGCAACGATTACTCGCAGATTGCATCGGACAAGGTGCGCTTGCTCTATGCCGAAGATATCATGAAGGAAATCCCGAAGGCAAAGATTGCTGCTTTCCTTGTGCTTTGCATCCTCATGCCGAGCTGGCTTATTCGCCTTGTGTTTGTGAAACATCGCAACATGGACGACAATGCTGTGATTGTGTTTAGCTCTGGCTCTGAAGGTACGCCGAAGGGTGTGGAACTTACGCAGCGCAACTTGATGGGCAACATCCAGCAACTTGCTTGCATTTTGAATGTGAGCCGTGGCGACGTGATGCTCTCGGAACTCCCGCTGTTCCATAGCTTTGGTCTTACGGTGACGACGCTTTTGAACCTCACGGAAGGCTGCCCGATTGTAGCTGTGGCTGACCCGACCGACGTGAAGACGATGTCTCGCGTTTGTGCGGAATTCCAGGTGACGTTCTTGGTGGCAACACCGACGTTCCTCCGAGCCTTTACGGTGAGCCGCTATGTGCACCCGTTGATGTTTAAGTCTGTGCGTATTATTATCGCTGGTGCCGAGGCTCTCCGTCCGGAACTTGCAACGGCATTCCGCCTTAAGTTCGGTAAGGAAATTTACGAAGGTTACGGCTGTACGGAAACGGCTCCGGTGGCATCGGTCAATACCGAAAATACGTTGTTCGATGACTATACCACGTTGCAGGTGAACAACAAGCCGGGTACGGTGGGTCCTGCGCTCCCGGGTACGCAGTTCTTGATTGTCGACCCTGAAACAAACGAACCGCTCCCGACTGGTGAAGCGGGTATGATTCTCATTGGCGGTTGCCAGGTGATGAAGGGCTACCTCAAGGACGAAGACCGCACGAAGAGCGTGATTGTCCAGAAGGATGGCATTCGCTATTACCGCACGGGTGACAAGGGCTATCTCGATGAAGACGGATTCCTTACGATTGTGGACCGCTACAGCCGCTTTGCTAAGCTCGGCGGTGAAATGATTAGCCTTGGTGCTGTCGAAAAGAAGATTCAGGATACGCCTGTGTTGCAGGGCTGTGATTACGTTGTTACGGCAATCCCGGATGCCACCAAGGGTGAAAAGATTGTTCTTTTGTACCAGGGCGAAAAGGACCCGAAGGACGTGCTCTCGGAATTGCGTGCAAGCGGCATGCCGCCTCTCATGCTTCCGTCCGCTGCGTTTAACGTTGACGTGATGCCGAAGCTTGGTTCTGGCAAGGCTGACTTTGTGACCGCAAAGAAGATGGCGAAGGAACTGGTGGAGAAAAAGTAAATGAAGAGTCTCACATCTGTACGTACTGCGCGTTTGGTTGCATCGCTGATTGCAATCCTTGGAATGTTCTGTTTTGCAGTCGAGCGCGCTCTCACGAAAGTTTGCCTTATGGCAAAAGATGGCGTGCAGATGGGGCTCAACCGTTATTCGAATTCTTTCACGGGACGTTTTGCGGCCGAAAATTTTTCGGATGATAAAAAGCTCTTGGATGTTCTTCGTCAGGCAAAGGATTTGTTACCGGCTGCAGATAACGCTTTGCTCGTTCTTTTCATCTTGAGCATTGTTCTTTTTATCATTGCTGCGTTTGGCCTTGCTTTCCCCAAGCAGTTCTGCCACATGCTCGTCGCAACGAAGCTCCTCAAGTGGCAAGACGGAATTGTGTTGCAGGATATGAAACTCTCGGGAACACAGTCAGAGGGACCTAGCGTTTCTGATAAACTTAAGGAACTTTGCGGAAAGATTGCGGCTGTTGCAAAAAAGGTTCAGCCGAAGTACTGGATTTTTATTGGTTGCTCGCTTGCGTTTGTGCTCGTGCTCGTTTTTGGCGTGCGCGGTTGCTCAACGCCGAGCGTTTTCGGTGGATCGCAGGCGGTGTCCGAAGATTTGACCGGGCAGACTTTGTACTATATCCAGGCGCAAAAGTCTTTCTTTGCAAAGACAAACAAGGTGGGTGGGCCGAAATCGCTCCAGATGCCGGATTCTTTAGTGTCTGATTACTTTACGTATCGCGTGACGGGCGGAAAGTTTACGGCAACGCTGAACAAGAAAGTCAAGGATTGCCCTGCTGGTAGCCGCTGGTCGGTAAGTGCCTCAACTAAGGGTATTTTCACCTTGGACTTGGTGCTTTATCGCTCCGCTCCCAAAGACACTAATTGCGTGTTTATTTCGCCTGATTTCAAGAATCTCGGAAGAAAGTAACCCCAAACGGGGAGTCTCAAGACAACAATTTGCTAGTTGGTTCTTGCGCTTGAGGGGGCGAGAATATATATTAGTAATACCTAGAATGTTCTAGGGTGTTGATGGGTGGTGGTATGAAATTTACGCAGATAGTCTGTGCTATGGCCGTTGCGTCGTTTGCCGACGTGACTTGGGTCCCGCAGTGTGAAGATAATGGCTTTACGCTGATTCGTTCTTCGGAACATTTTGAAGTTTGCAAAAAGCCAAAGACCGACGATGGTGCGGCGAATAATGTTTCAATCTCGACTTCTGATGCCGAGGGTGTGCTCCAGTCGCTAGAAAAGGTGTATTCGTTCTACATCGATTCGCTCGGCTGGATGTTGCCGTTCCCGAAAAGTTCGGACAGGAAACTCAAAAGCAATATTTATGTGTTTGAAACATTGCCGTCCTTGTACGGTGGCCAGGATTATGTGAAGGCTTTGAATGGCGAGTATGGGCCTGGCATGTGGATTGGAGTCGGGGCGCTCAAGGATTATTGGGGGACTTCGCACGAGTTCGCGCATGGTTTGCAAGGCGTGGCCGGTTGGCTCGGGAACAACAGTCATTCGGGTTGGATGGCGGAATCGCATGCGAACTGGATGGCTCACCAGTATAATCCGAATGATGCTCATTGCTCTGAATATCTGATTAACTTTCCGTACTTGTATTATGGCTCCACGCGAGACCGCTATTGCAATTGGCAGTTCCTGGAACATTTGAAAGAAGAATTTGGTGGCGGCAATAAAGGCGCGCACGAGGTCAATCGCATCTGGATGGAATCGATTCGTGATGGCGAAGACGGGCGCATGGAACAGACTCCGTTTAGTGCGATGATGATGGTTTACGGTTGGTCGCTCGAAGAACTGAATAATCAGTTCGGCAAGTTCGCGATGAAAAACGCGACGCTTGAATACGCTCCGGCAAAAAAGAGTTTGTACAAAAAATCCTATGGCGATTATGAATTTAAGACGCGTCGTGACGCAAGTTGGGGCGACAACTACCGCAGACATTCTCGCGTGACCATGCTGAACAAGATGAAATGCGAAAGTTCCGAGAATTCGGATGGGAATGTTGCGACCGAGAATTGCGCGGACCGTTACATTTCGCCGAGTTACTGGGCTCCGCAGCGCTGGGGCTATAACTTGGTGCGAATTTATCCGGATTCGGCAGGGAAGGTGACGGTCAAGTTCCGTGGAATTGTGCAGGAAAAGCCGACGGTCAATGGCTATACTTGCTTTGGCGATAACACGGACTATTACAAGGGTAAAACTTATAAATGGTGCAATTATGCGCCGGATAAATTGCCGGATCCTGCATCGGGTTGGACGGTTGGCTTGGTCGCGGAAGGTGCAGATGGCACGCCACGTTACAGCGAAATGAAGCACGGCTCAGGTTTCAATCTTGAAATCGAAACGAAAGCGAATGACAAGGCTTTGTGGCTTGCGGTAACGGCGACTCCGACCGAAATGCAGACGATTCTTTGGGACCAGTTCTATTACAGCATTTATCGCTATCCGTACATGATTGAAGTTGTGAACGGCGCGCCTGAAGGTTATACGAAAGATTTCTGGAAGCCTGCTGGATTTAATGGAAGGACTGCTTCGGGATATGCGCAACATAGCAATGGCGGTGGCTGGGTCAGCAACAAGGCGAAGGTCGCTGCTACGGCTTATGTGGGGCCTGATGCGGTCGTGAACGGCGGTACTGTTTCGGGGAATGCCCGCATTGAGGATTTTGCTGTCGTGAATGGCGGAACAATTAGCGATAACGCCGTGGTACGCGGTCGAGCGCTCGTGACCGCGGGAAACATCAGCAGCGATGCCGTGCTTGAAGATGATGCTTGGCTTGTGAGCGGGACGATTAGCGGCAAGGCTAAAGTTGGTGCGCTTTCGCTGATTGTGAATTCAACGGTGACGGATAACGCACAAGTTTACGGCGTGATGTGGGCGGTTTCTGGCAAAAAGCTGAGCGGAACAGCACAATTGCGTGGCGACCTCGAAAACAATTTTGACAAGGAAATTACGAAAGGCGTATTCTACGGCATGGTCAATACCGACATGCTGAATAATGCGAACTTTGGCGCAAATCTCACGACGCCACCAACGGATGCTACAGCAAACATTGAAAATGCCAAATGGTATACAATTGCAGATGATTCCACGCAGACAGATCCGGGGCATACAACGGGTATTGCTTCTAAGGTGGTGGCGCTACAGTTGAGTGATGTGAATGAAAACTTTGATGTGTTTGATTTGAACGGGAAACATCTCGGTTTTGCGAAAGTAACACCCTCTGAATGGAGTGCACTTGGCAATAAATCTTTGCAAAAAACGCTTCGTGCATCAGGATTTAATGCGGGAATTTATTTAGTTCGTGCAAAACGTTCGCATCGTATGATTCGTGTAAACGTGCGTTAAATGCTTGATATTGCATAGATTGAGTAAACGCATTAAACCCTTGCAGTTTTGCAATAAAATAAAAATAGGAAACCTCGAAACGGGGTTTCTTTTTTGTTATAATTAAAGATAAGGGTTGTATAACTTGTCACGTTAGTGACAGCTTTTTGTTTGGAGGACAAATGCTAAAAAAAATCCTTAAGTCTGTTGTTGTTACAAGTGCCGTACTCGGTGCGGCAAGTTTTGCGCAGGACCCGAACTTGCATATTTACCTTGCTTACGGGCAGTCCAATATGTCGGGGCAGGCGACCATTACGGATACGGACCGTCAAACGAATCCGCGTTTCTTGGTTTTGCGAGCCGGAAATCATTCGAACCAGAAGGTGGGCGAGTTTTATCCGGCGGCTCCTCCGATGGGGCATAGCGCATCCAAGGTCGGCATTGTCGATTTCTTTGGTCGCAAAATGATCAAGGAACTCCCGGACAGCATCACGGTGGCGGTCGCGAATGTGGCAATTGGCGGGCAGAGCATTGATCTATTCGATAAGGACCGTAATGCAGCTTATGTGCAGAATGCCAAGAACAAAAACGATACTTGGTGGATTCAGTATCTGAATGAATACGGTGGCGATGTGCACAAGCGCATTGTCGAAATGGGAAAAATTGCAAAGCAGAAGGGCGTCATCAAGGGATTCCTTTTCCACCAGGGCGAAGCGGATTACCAGATGAAGGATTGGCCCGAACGCGTCAAGAAAGTTTATGACCAGTTCATTGAAGAACTGGAACTTGACCCGGAAAAAACTCCGATTTTGCTTGGGGAGCTTGCGCCTACGGGTGATTTGGGCTGGCGAAACGATGCCGTGAAAGAAGCGGCGGACTTGATTCCGAATGGCTACGTGATTTCGGCTCAGGGGTGCCCTGCGATTAAGGAACCGAGCTACACGTTGCATTTCACTCGCGATGGCTACCAGACTTTGGGCGAACGCTATGCGGAAAAGATGCTTGAATTGCTTAAGGCTCAGGAACCGGCTTCAGATTCTGGCAAAAAGGATTCTGTGGCCACAGATTCATCTAAGACGGACTCCTCGAAAACAGACTCTTCAAAAGTTGTGCCTTCTGATTCGACAGGTCGTGATTCTACATCGTCGGACAGTACGAACTCTATTCGTAACATGGCTGTTGTTCGTGCCGTGGATTCGCAATCGCCAAGACTTTTCTATGATGTTTATGAACAAAGTTTGTTCGTGCGCTTCAAGAAAGACGGCGTAGAACATCGCTACCGCTTGACCGGGCGGAAAGAGTAGAATTGTTGAGATTATAAAGAAAAACGCCCAGCTGGTGCTGGGCGCTTTTGCTTAGATTTCTGGATCCTTCGGCGTTGCCTCAGGATGACTCAACTAAGGCAACAGAGTTGCCAAGTTTCGTTACACCTTCGGAAGCTGGGCGAGGCTCTTGGCGATGTCTTCATCCGTCGGGATGTAGTCGCTCATTTCGCCGTCGTTGAACTTCTGGTAAGCAACCATGTCGAAGTAGCCCGTGCCGGTGAGACCGAACACGATGTTCTTTGCCTGACCGGATTCCTTGCACTTGAGAGCTTCGTCGATCGTTGCGCGGATAGCGTGGCTGGATTCCGGAGCCGGGAGGATACCTTCGGTCTGTGCGAAGAGCTTTGCTGCTTCGAAGACCTTAGTTTGTTCGACAGACGTTGCACGCATGAGTCCCTGATCGTAAAGTTCAGAGAGAATGCTGCTCATACCGTGGTAGCGGAGGCCACCAGCGTGGTTTGCAGACGGGATGAAGCTAGAACCGAGGGTGTACATCTTGGCGAGCGGGCAAACCTTACCGGTATCGCAGAAGTCGTAAGCGTACTTACCGCGAGTGAAGCTCGGGCAGCTTGCCGGTTCCACAGCGAGAATATCGTAGTCGGCTTCGCCACGGAGCTTTTCACCGATGAACGGGCTCACGAGACCACCGAGGTTAGAACCACCGCCAGCGCAACCAATGATGAGGTCGGCCTTCACGCCAATCTTGTCGAGTGCGGCCTTTGTTTCGAGACCGATGACGGACTGGTGGAGGAGCACCTGGTTCAGCACGGAACCGAGAACGTAGCGGTAACCCGGCTGCTTCACAGCGGCTTCCACAGCTTCAGAGATTGCGCAACCAAGGCTACCCGTGGTGCCCGGGAATTCGGCGTTGATCTTGCGGCCGATGTCGGTCGTCATGGACGGGGACGGGGTGACGGATGCACCGTAGGTGCGCATCACTTCGCGGCGGAACGGCTTCTGTTCGTAAGAAACCTTCACCATGTAAACCTGGCAGTCCAGTCCGAAGAAGGCGCTGGACATAGAAAGTGCGGTACCCCACTGGCCTGCACCCGTTTCGGTCGTCACGCCCTTGAGGCCCTGCTTCTTAGCGTAGTAGGCCTGAGCGATAGCGGAGTTGAGCTTGTGAGAACCCGAAGTGTTGTTGCCTTCGAACTTATAATAGATGTGTGCCGGAGTGCCGAGGGCCTGTTCGAGGAAGTAAGCGCGAACGAGCGGGGACGGACGGTACATCTTGTAGAATGTGCGGATGTCTTCCGGGATTTCGATGTAAGCGGTATCGTTATCGAGTTCCTGCTTGATGAGTTCATCGCAGAAAACTGGCTGCAGGTCTTCGAAAGTCACCGGCTTGCCGGTACCCGGGTTCAGAAGCGGAGCGGGCTTCTTCTTCATGTCGGCGCGGACGTTATACCATGCCTTCGGAAGTTCATCTTCGTGGAGATAAGTCTTGACCTGACCATCGATCTTGAGCGAGTTTCTCATATTGTATCCTTTAAATTTGTGTAACCGCATCCAATTATATTAAATCGAATTTGCGTTGACAACAGCACTTGTGCAAAATGACCAATGTATATGATTAACCTTGATTGGTGGTGGTGCTTTCTTGAAATTTTAAAATTTTTTAATATATTGTTTCTATCACCATCATAAACATTAGGAGCTCCTATGGCCATTGACCACAATCTCTTAACGGGACAGTTTCGTCCTCTTGGCGAAAACAAAATTGAGCATACCCTTTCTGCAAGCCAGAAGGTTTTGCCCACACATACGGGGAAAAACGCAATGCGCCATTTGACCCCGCGAAACCGAAAGCCGAAACTCGAAAAGTCGTAACGGCGAGAAGATTTCTATTTTTGGTTTCGTGAACGAAAATCCTTTTGAACTGTTAAAGAAATCTGCAAAGTCCAAGGCGCGTCTTGGCGTGATCCATACGGCGCACGGAGACGTGACAACGCCCGTGTTTATGCCTGTAGGCACAGCCGCGACGGTCAAGGGGCTTACGAGCCGCGACATCCGCGAAATCGATGCAGAAATCATCTTGGCGAATACGTACCACCTCTATTTGCGACCGGGCACAAAGCTCATTGCAGAGGCGGGTGGCGTGCAAAAGTTCATGAGCTGGAACAAGCCGATGCTTACTGACAGCGGCGGTTTCCAGGTGTGGAGTTTAAAACAGTTCCGAAAGATTACCGAAGAGGGCGTCCAGTTCAAGAGTTTGCTGGACGGTTCTCGTCATTTGTTCACGCCTGCAAGCGTGATGAATGCGCAACGTGAAATCGGTGCGGATATCATCATGGCGTTTGATGAATGTACGCCGTACCCGAGCACTGTCGAAGAGGCGGAAAAATCGCTTGCGCTCACGCTCAAGTGGACGCGCGAGGCGAAGGAATGGCTTTTGGCAAATCCGCCGATTCACGGCTATCCGCAGTTCTTCTTTGGAATTGTGCAAGGCGGCATGCACAAGGAATTGCGACAGAAGTCCATCGAAGCGCTCAAAGAAATTGAGCCGGATGGTTATGCGATGGGCGGGCTTTCGGTTGGCGAGCCTGTCGAGACGATGTACGAAATTGCAGACTTTTGTACAAACTTGTTGCCCGAAGATCGTGCCCGCTATGTGATGGGTGTGGGAACGCCGTGGAATTTGCTAGAGCTTGTGAAACGCGGCGTGGATATGTGCGACTGCATTTTGCCGGCGAAAAATGCGCAGGATGGATTAGTTTATACGAGTCATGGCGTGCTCCGCTACAAGGGGGCGAAATTTGCGCACCAGCACGATTTGCCACTTGACCCGAACTGCGATTGCTATTGCTGCCGTAATTACAGCCGTGCGTATTTGCGCCATCTGTTCAAGGAAAAAGAACCGCTTGGCTGGACGCTCGCGGCAATCCACAATTTGCATTTCTACATCCACTTGATGAAGTCCGTGAAAGCCCATATCGCAGACGATACTTTTGAAGAATGGGCGGACGAGCAAATTCGCATGTTGCAGGAAAATGCGGAATAAAAGGGCGTAAAAAAGCACAAAACTTTAAAAAGCTTTGTGCGTTCAACTATGAAATGCGATGAATTAGGTTGGGCTTGCAGTTATTTGCCTACAAGGCCTTGATTTCTTCGATAGTAAATCCGGTCTGCTTAGAGATAATGTCCAAAGAAACACCATCGTCGCGAAAACCCTTTGCCATCGCTTTTTTCTCTTCGAATGCCTTAGCCTCGGCTTCCTTTCTTCCTTCTTCCTTGCTTTCGTGAAGATCAAATTCGTAAGTCATATACTTATTCCTTATGAAAGTATCGGTCTTGTAAAAGGACACCTGGTTGTTGATGGTTTCGGTTTCGCGAGAGTCCACATTGTTTGTTGCAAAGTACTTCATGTATGCCTTGACGACAGGATCTGTGAATTCCTCGTATTTTCTAAATATATAATAATTCTTGAAGGTGAGGTCATTTAATGTAATGTTGAAATCCTCCTTTGCCCTGTTCTCAAAATGGTAAACAGGGAATCCTCCGCCAAAAATGTCTACGGGGCATAGAAAGATAATATATTGTTCTCTGAGACTTGTGTAAAAATCTCCTTTGGAGAGGGCTACACCGTCGCCGACACTTTGGTAATACCGAGCCCTTTGCGGGAGTTCTTTGGTATCGACCATTTGCATCTCTAAATCAAAAGAACGGATGGCTTCTCCGTTTTCGTTTGTTTCGCGGGCAAAAACATCGTAACGGACTCCCTTGTGTTCTGCGTCGTAACTTAGGACAGCTTCTGGGATTGGTGTTTCAAGATGGTCAATTTTGATGCCTAGTAAATGCTCGATGAAGGGCTGCGCGATATGTTTGTTACTAAACACGAGTCCGAACATGATTGGGTCAGTGATGTCAAGTTCGTCAAAAGATTTTATGCTCATAAATTCGCCTTTAATTGTTTCGGGAGTCGTAATATATACGTGCAAATTTGGGAAAAGCTGTTTCCTGTAAATTTTGCAAACAACCGTTATCAAAATGCTTCATTTTGCCAACTGTTGATAGCAAATGTGTTTGTAACAAAGTATTGAAGATGTACTCTTGTTGTGGTGATCGTGTTGAATTGCGCCCTCTTAACGAGTTCACATGAAATAGGTTATAGTGTGTATGAAGCATATTGAAACACTGACAATCGGGAAAATTCTTGACGAAGAATTCTTTACTCCCATGGGTTTGTCTGCGGATAAGGTTGCTAAGGCAATCAATGTTCCGGTTTCAATGATTCAGGATATCCTTCATGACCGTAGGAGAATTACGGTTGATACATCCTTAAAGCAAGCCAAGTTCTTTGGCGTTTCCGACAACTATTTTATTTCTTTGCAAGATGATATCGATATCCGTAATTTGAAAGTTGAATTGGCAGAAGAACTGGGTAAAATCATGGCGATTGTAGCTGCCTAGATGGGATATTGGGATGATATATCCTTTCCTAATCTAATGAGCGTAATTCGATGTTCTTGTGTTTTTTGAATTCTTTTATGACATCATTCCAAGATTCATGTGTGTGTTTAGGGCTGTAAATGACAAAACAGCGAATGTCGGGAAAAGTTTTGGCAAATAGAGAAATGTTTTCGTTCAAATGAAAGAGAATTTCTTGTATACTTGGAATTTTCTTCCGTAAAATTTCGAATTGTTTAAGAATAAAGCTTGGATTCCAAGTGAAAATATTGTTATATCGATCTTTGAAGAACATGCTAGTTTGATCTTTATCCCAAATCCAATACCAGTCAAAATCTATAATATCATTTGTTTTTTTAGTTAGACATAAATCTTTATCAGTGAGTTGATTCTCAAAATTGGCTAGCCAATTTAGTTTATTAGCTACATCATTGATTTGAATGAAATTTGACTCATTAAGAATATATTTACAAAAGGGATCGTTTATGGCATTTTGCATTCCATAGGCAAAAGATCCCATAGTGTGTTTTGCAAAATAATCAAATCCAGATAAATCGTTTAGATAAATTGGTTCCTTGCAAATAAATCGAGTTCCTTTTAACGAATAATCGGGTCCATGCATGGATTTGGTAAATGTTATTTCTTCTATTTGAGTGTATTCCCATAAAAAGAAGTCTTTTTTCTTGTGACCTTGCTGCTTTATTCCAACGATCAAATAAATCTTTTGGCCTTTCAATTTTAAACAATCTCTTTTTTGTGAGACTAGGGAATACGAATCTTCGTTGATATTGTAAAAAAAAGTATCTTCTCCGGGTAGATGGTTTAATGCGTTAAAATTATGGTATTGAACATAGCAACATTTTTCAGAAGAATTTTCTTTTCGAGGCCACATCCTGTCCGGACTTGGCGGACACATCATTCTATTGTATTCGGGTTGCAACTCGTCAATTTTTGCGTATTCGTTTTCTGTTAGGCTTTCTCTATCGCATTCTAGAAGAACTTCAAATTTAAAATTCCCATAGGTTCCAGGTTGTGAAATCTGTTGGGTCAGACCGTATTTACAGAATGCTCTGCGGAGCGGATTTTCCTCATCAATATTTTTGATTTTATCAAGTGATTGTGTATGCTGCTTCCAACGGTTGGAAATATTGATAGACTGGCCAATGTAGCTTTTGCCATTAACCAAGTTTGTGATTTTATAAATTCCGCAGATTGATTTCATGGATTTCAAATTACATTTTTATTGAACAATTGAATTGTTTTGTATTTCTCCAAATACGTTTTCAAAGTTTTTTCTTGCAAAACGATATGATTCTACTGCTGTATGCAGCTTTTCTTTTACACTTTCCACTGTGATTAGCCCTAGTAAATCTAACGATTCTGCAATTTCGCATAAATCTTGCATGGCCATACAGTAATTATTGGCTACATCTTCGTTTTCAATATTATTTGCAAGTTCATAATTTTCGTCATCTTCATCGAAGTACATAGAAGGATCTTCTTTCATTAACTCCACTTCTTCTTTTGGAAAATTGACGTAATCGCATAGCTTAAGATAGGCTTCAAAATCAATTTCGTTTCCTTCGAGATCATAGTAAATGTTTTTATATGTTGGTTTGTAAATTTTTGTCCAGCAGATACGGCCATTGGTATAAAAAGTATCTTCTTGAACAACACCTAATCCTTTTAGATATCTTTTGTATGAAGGAATGTTATTGTCTACGAGATAGTGAATTTCGTAAGAATCATCTTTGTCTAAACAAAAATTTCCGCTTGGATAGTATGATTTTTCATATTGAAAAATTCTTTTTCCGTTTATGTATTTTTTTTCAGCTTTCAATCGACCTGTATCAGGGTAGTATTCTAAAATGAGACCATCTTTTTTTCCGTTAGCATATGTAGTTTCTAAAATTTTGATGCCATTCTGGTATTCAATAACGATACCTTCTTTTTTTCCGTTGGCAAAAGGTGTATGTTTTGAAAGGATCCCTTTGTAATACTCGTCTTCGATAACCTTTTTGCCGGATAAATACTGAATTCTTTTTACGTAGTTTCCGTTGACGTCGTATATAGTTTCCCAACCGTTTTTCTTGCCATTAAGCCATTCTGTTGATTTTACAACTTTACCGTTTAAATCTTTTTCCTCTATAAGTCCATTTTTCTGTGGCATACGGAACCTGTGTTTTTTAGTTGATGTCTTTAATATATATTCTGCTGTTTGTAAGTGAAAAATATGTCAAGTAGATTTTTTGATGTATTTAAAAATCTTGCATTTTTTTTGAAAGAATAATTTCGCGTTAGGGATAGTGACCCCTTGGGGCGGAGACTTGCTTGCAAGGCTCCGTTTTAGGAGGCTGGTGGTGAGCGAAGTAAAACCAACAGTCCCTAAAATATAGCCCGCCCCGTGTATGCACGGGGAACGCCCAAAGCGGAAAAGAGAATATTTAAAAAGGTAAATCGTTTTTCCCACCTTATAACAATATTTTCAACTTAAAAACAGAAGTTCGGTTTTCTGTGAGGGTGCCGAAAATTTCTAGATTTGGGCCCATGATCAGTATCACTAAGCTTTTGATGGACACCCCGAATTTTGGGGATTCTCTTCGTTATCAACCTCATGCGCACAAGGCGACAAATGGTGTGGGCGCAGGACGTGGCCCGGTGGTGGTGTGGAACTGCACCAAGACTTGCAACCTGAAGTGTGTGCATTGCTATGCGCGTTCTGAGGCGATTAAGTACCAGAACGAACTTACGCACGAAGAGGGAATCAAGCTTATTGATCAGCTTGCGGATTTTCATGTGCCGGTGATTTTGTTCAGCGGTGGCGAACCGCTTTTGCGCCCAGACTTTTTTGAACTTGCGAACTACGCGGCAAGCAAGGGCATCCGCCCGACGATTTCGACGAACGGCACCTGCATCACGCCGGATGTGGCTCAGAAGCTCAAGGCGATGGGCGTTGGCTATGTGGGCATCAGCTTGGATGGTTGCGAAGAAACTCACGACAAGTTCCGCGGCAAGCAGGGCGCGTACCAGATGGCTTTGCGCGGGATCCGCAATTGTGTGGCGACGGGCCAGAAGGTTGGGCTCCGCTTTACGATTACGAAGTACAACTATCAAGACTTGAACGCCATTTTCGATTTGCTCGAAGCGGAAAACATTGATAGAGTTTGTTTCTATCACCTTGTCTATAGCGGTCGCGGAAGTGCGATGGTCGATAACGACTTGAATCACGAAGAGAGCCGCAAGGTGATGGACTTGATTATTGACCGCACTTTGGACTTTAAGAAGCGCGGCGTGAACAAGGAAATTTTGACCGTCGATAACCATGCCGATGCCGTTTATCTGTACCAGCGCATGAAGCGCGAAGATCCGGAACGCGCCGAAAAGATTTTGGATTTGATTAAGATGAACGGTGGCAACCGCAGTGGCATGGCATTTGGCAATATCGATAGCATTGGCAATGTGCATCCGGACCAGTTTACGCAATATATCACGCTCGGAAATGTTCGCGAACGCAGTTTTGGCGACATTTGGACAGACTTGTCAAATCCGATTATGGCTGGCCTCAAGAACCGCAAACCGCTTTTGAAGGGGCGTTGTCCGAAGTGTGCTTACTTGAATTTGTGCAACGGCAATTTCCGTACGCGTGCCGAAGCCGTTACTGGTGACTTCTGGGCCGAAGACCCCGCTTGCTATTTGACGGATGAAGAAATTGGGCTGTAAAGCCCCTCGCGAAGTGCCGCAAATGCTGAGCCAAAAACTTTTCGCGATTATTCAAGACGGCTTTCCGTTGGTGGAGCGCCCGTATAAGGCGCTTGCGGAAATGTTGAACGTTTCTGAACAAGAAGTTTTTGACGAAGTTGAGAAAATGCGCGCTTCTGGCGTAATTCGCCGTATCGGTGGCGTGTACGATTCCAAGAAACTCGGCTTTATTTCGAGACTTTGTGCAGGGAAGGTTCCGGCGTCGGAAAATGATTTTTCGGCAGAACATCATGCGCAAACGCCGATGGAAAAGTTCGCTGCAGTCGTGATGAGCGAACCCGCGATTACGCACAATTACATCCGTAGTCACGAATACAATGTTTGGTTTACGGTCATTGCTGAAAATGAATCTGCAATCCAGGCTGTTGTGGACCGCATGTGTTTGCAAACGGATTTGCACGATGTCCATGTCCTCACCGCCACGAAAAAGTATAAAATCAATACGGTGATGGGGAAGGGAACAAATCGTCATTCCGAGGACCGAAGGGCCGAAGAATCCAGTAAATTCCCCGGAACGCTCGATGATTCCGACAAGTCGCGCATCCACATCGCTTGTGATGACATCCCGCATACGCTCACTCCGTTTAAGGATTGGGGCGTTTCTTGCGATGAACTTCGCGAGGACCTTGCCGCCAAACGCATGCGTCGCTTTGGAGCAATCCTCCGTCATCAAGATGCGGGTTTCCCATGCAATGCGATGGTGTGCTTCTCTCGTCATTCTGAGGACCGAAGGGACGAAGAATCCAGTAAAATTAAATCTCTTGCGAAAAAGCATTTTGTTTCGCATTGTTACGAGCGTCCGGTTTTTGAAAATTTTCCTTACAATTTGTATGCAATGATGCATGCTCAGACGCCCGAAGAATTGAACAGCTATATCAAAGAATCCGTGGCTTTGCTTGATAATCCGGAATACGTCGTTCTCCATTCGCTCAAGGAACTCAAGAAAACGAGCTTTAGATTTTTTGCGTAGTCCAATCTTTTCTATCTTTGGACTATGCGCAAAATTTACATGGCAGGCATGAGCCACAAGGTGGCTGAAATCGCGATTCGCGAAAAGTTTTATATCCCGATGGATGTAAAGACCGAGGCGTTGACGCATTCTCCGTTTGATGAACTTTTGATTTTGGCAACGTGTAACCGCACGGAAGTCTATGTGGCGAGCGACCGTGAAATCACTGATGGTGAACTCGTTCGTTATGTGTGTGGACTTGCCCGTCAAGACTACGATGATTTTGCGAAGTTCTTTTATTTTAAGTCGGGTGATGATGTTGCGCACCATGTGATGAACGTGTGTGCGGGTCTTGATTCTGTAGCCATGGGCGAGGATCAGATTTTGCACCAGATTGGTCGTGCGTACGAAACGGCTCACCAGCTGAATGCGACGGGCAATACGCTGAACAAGCTTTTCCAGAGCGCAATCCATACGACAAAGCGTATCAAGACTGAGACGAATTTGAGCAAGCTCAGTTGCAATATTCCGTTCTTGGCGATGAAACAAGTGCAGAAGACTTTTGACGATCTTGAAAATCGTACTGTGTACATCGTGGGGCTTGGCGAAATGGGTTCGTTGATGCTCAAATATGTACAAGAGAATACGACCAAGATTTTTGCAAGTAGCAAGACTTTTGCGAATGCCGAAAAATTTGCAGATGTGCTTACTCCTGTGAAATTCGAAGACCGCTACGAAGTTCTTGGCAAGTGCGATGTCGTGATTCTTTGCAGCGCTTGTCAGGAACCGATTGTGACGAAAGATGAATTTGTTAAGGCTCTTGCTTTATATCATCCTGTGTATCGCGAAGACAACTCAGAAGGCGAGCGTTGCAAAAATGAAAAAGATCATTTTTATAACCGAGCCGAAGAGTTGGGGCTGCATGCAGCCCCATCCAGTGAAGGTTTGTCTGCTGTGACCACCCCTTCAAAGCGATTGATTATCGATCTCGGTAGCCCGCGCAATGCTGAAGCTTCTATTGGCGAACTTCCGGGTGTTGAATACGTCTGCGTTGATGACCTTGAAAAAATCGTCTCAGAAAACCGGCGTTTGCGCATGATTGAACTTGATGCGGCTCAGAAAATCTTGAAAGAAGGTCTCGACGAATTCTTGCATTGGAACCGCATGGACGAGGTTTCTAAGCAAATTCATTTGCATGCCGAGAAAATGCTTACGACGGCAAATGAAGAATCTGAAAAGTTATTGCGCTCTATGCCGGAACTTTCGGAAGATGATCGCCACCGCATCCAGATGATGTACGAACGATTTGCGAAGAAAATGGCAAATGACTTTCTGTATAAAGTCAAAGCCGAAAATTCTCCTGAAGATGTGCAGGTTTTCCTGAAGTGTTTGGATTCGAAATCTCCTAGAAATTAGAGGAGGCTTGCTGTGAGTGACTTGAAATTACGTATTGCAACGCGCAAGAGCGCTTTGGCTTTGGCCCAGACGACGATGGCGGCAGATGCTATTGTCGCTGCGAATGCGGCTGCAGAACCGTTGACTTATGAGCTAGTCTCTATGACAACCGAAGGCGATCGTCGTTTGGATAAGTCGTTGGCGAGCTTTGGCGGCAAGGGCGTGTTCATCAAGGAACTAGAAATTGCACTCCTCGAAGATCGTGCCGATATTGCGATTCACAGTTTGAAGGATATGCCTGCCGAAGTGCTGCCGCAGTTCAAACTTGCTGCAGTCCTCAAACGTGAAGACCCGCGAGATGCGTTCCTTTCGCGTGGTGGTGCTGCTGGGGTCCGCTTTATGGATTTGCCGGCTGGCGCTTGCGTGGGTACGGGTAGTATTCGCCGTGTGGTACAGCTCAAAGCGCTCCGCCCGGATTTGGAATATGTGCCGATTCGCGGAAACATCCAGACTCGCATTGGCAAACTTGCGGAACTTGATGGTGTTGTGCTTGCGGCGGCAGGGCTTAAGCGTATGGGGCTTGCTGACCAGGTAACGGAATATTTTAGCACCGAACAGATGCTCCCCGCAAGTGGTCAGGGAATCCTCGCGATTGAAACTCTTGCCGATTCTGACACTTGTCATCCTGAGCGAAGCACTGTGTGCGAAGTCGAAGGATCGAGGGCGATTTGTAACGACCTTGCGCAGATTCTCGCTCGCGTGAACGATGTTGCGACATTCTGCATCGCTTCTGCTGAAATGGCGTATTTAAAGGCGCTCAATGCCGGTTGCCAATTCCCGGTGGCAAGTTTCGCGGAATTTATTTCCGATGATAGTGCTGAAAATCGCGGCACTTGTGGCGCACTCGAAGAGAATGCTAATAGAATTGCGCAGACTTTGAAAATCCGCGGTATTTACTGGGACGAAAAATCAGAAAAACTGCTCCGTGCAGAAAACTCGGGCGCGCTTGATTTGAACTCTGCGGATTGCGTTCTGCATGCTAAGAACTTGGGCGTTGAACTTGCCCGCGAAATTCAAAAGCAATTATAAATAGCGCTGTCTTCCTGGCCTTTTTGTCACCCCGGCTTTGTACAAGTACAAAGCCCTTCGGCTCAGCTATGAAAATGCAAGCATTTTCGCAGCGTTCGCCTTGGTTGCTTTTATTTCGGGGCGGAATCGCCATCTTGTATCGCAAAAAAATCCCGCGCATTTTGGATGTGCGGGACTACTTTCTTTAGTCAAATCTTTTCGTTATTGCGAGTCGCAGAGCAACGTGGCAATTTATACGTTACTTTTTTTCAGGCTTCGATACAACGGGCTTGATTCGTTTGCCGCAAAGCGTTACGATAATTCCAGCCTGTGCGAACATGTAATAAGCTGTATCTCGGCTGTTGTTCAGCGTGGACTTCGGATCGTAATCGTCCTTGGTCACGAATACTTCGGCAACGCCCGAAAGGCTAATGTCCAATGAGCAGCGTTCGCACGGAAATCCAATCACGTAGAGCTTGGAACCCGGAGGAACCTTACCGCGGGCATAGTGGAGCGCGTTGATTTCGGCATGGACCATGAACGGATACTTGTTCGCCTCGAATTCGTGGTGGCTCAAAAGCTCACCTGAGTCGGCGTCTAGCAAATCGTAAGCGAGGAGTTGCTTTTCGCGCGTGTACGGAACGGTCTCGTCGTCGAATCCGGCCGGAGCTCCATTGTAACCCGTGCTAATAACACGCCCGTCGGCGCTCACAAGAACGGCACCCATTTGGGTGTTTTGGTCTTTGGAAAGGCGTGCCTGGGCACACATCATCTGTGTATAGACTTCGTCGCGAAGCTTTGCTCTAGAACTATTCATGCTAAAAAATATAGGCAAAATTTTAATGGCGAAGTTTTTCTAAATTTGGTTTCGATGGAAAATTCGAATCATTTTGGCAAAGTTTATTTGATTGGCGCGGGCCCTGGCGATCCTGGGCTTTTAACCGTGCGCGGAAAGACGATTCTTGAAAAAGCCGATGTTGTGGTTTACGATCGTTTGGTTTCACCGGGTGTGCTCTCGTTATGTAATCCGAAAGCAAAGATGGTGGATGTGGGTAAAATGCCGACGCACCACAAGGTGAAACAGTCCGAAATTAATAAACTCCTGGTAAAATTTGCCGTTGAAATGCCGGGCGCGACCGTAGCTCGTTTGAAGGGCGGCGACCCGTTTGTGTTTGGGCGTGGTGGCGAGGAGGCTTTGGAACTTGTCGCTGCTGGAGTCGAATTTGAAGTTGTGCCTGGCGTGACCTCTGCCATCGCTGTGCCTGCCTATGCGGGCATTCCCGTGAGCCATCGTGGAATTGCAACAAGTTTCCATATCATCACAGGGCATGAAAAAGCCGAGGCTGGTGATTCGCTTTCTTTAGACTTTGAAAATCTCGCGAAGTGCCAGGGGACGCTCATCTTTTTGATGGGCATTGCCAATATGGACTTTATTGCACGTCGTTTAATCGAGTGTGGCAAAGACCCGAAGACTCCGCTTGCGTTTATCGAAAAAGGGACAACCCCGAACCAGCGTACCGTTATGGCAACGCTTGAAACAGCGGGCGAGACCATTGTCCGTGAAAATGTGACTGCACCCGCAATTACGATTATGGGTGGTGTGGTTGAACTTGGCAAGACTCTTGCGTGGAAAAAGAATTTGCCGCTTTCGGGCAAGCGCTTGGTTGTAACGCGTGCCGCAAAACAATCTAGTGGGATTACTGCTCGACTGACAGCTCTCGGTGCCGAAGTTATCGAAACTCCGATGATTGAGACACGGGATGTTTTCCCTTGTTGTCATGCCGGACTCCGTTCCGGCATCTCCAATTCTTCTGAAAATATGGTTGCTGAGCCTGTCGAATTCGAAGACCTCAAAAATTTTGACATTCTCGCTTTCACAAGCACGAATGGTGTTGAATCTTTCTTTACGCAGTTGCTCGCTTCGGGTAATGACATTCGCATTCTAGCTGGCAAGAAAATTGCAAGTGTCGGAAAAATCACCGAAAAGAAGTTGCTTGAATACGGCATCCGTTGCGATTACGTTCCTAAAGACCACACCGGCGAAGGACTAGGTTTGTTGTTGCGCGAAGTGGTTGACGACGAATCTCGTATTCTTCTTTTGCAAGGCAATCTTGCAGACGATACTTTGCTCAAACTCTTACCGAAAGCAACCCGCTGGACGGTTTACGAAACACTGCCGGTTGCTGAACTCCCTGAATGGAAATGTGAAGCTATTGCCTCAGCCGATGCAATCGTCTTCGCCAGTTCTAGCGCTGTCGAGAATTTTTGTGCTGTCATCCCCGCGAAGGCGGGGATCTCCTTTGACCATTGCCCACATACTTCATTCTGTATTGGTCGCATGACTGAAGCTTCCGCGAAAAAGCATGGCTTTGAAACGGTCACCTCTGATGAAACAACGATGGATTCGCTCGTCAAAAAAATCGTGAAGTATTACACGATGGGGGAGAATGCTTAATGAAAGCTATTCTTATCATCGCTCATCATTGCATTTTGCCGGGTGCGTACAAAGGATTCGAAGAAATTCTCGACCGCTTGCATCATGACTTGCCGGGTACGCGCGTGGCGAGCACAAGTTTGTTAGATTTGGAAAACGACCTCCGCACGCTTTTGCGCGAAGACGTAGAATCGGTGACGCTTCTGCCGTATTTGCTGTTGAATGGCCAGCATACAAAGAATGATGTGCCGCGAGTGGTTGCAAAATTGCAGGCGGAATTTCCGCAAATTCCGATTACGCTTTTGCCTTGCCTTGGCGATTGGAAAGAATTTTCGAGCATGGTTGTGTGCGGTATTCGCAATGCACAGAATGAAATTTCTCAAAGCGCCGCTGGTGTGACCTCGCTACTCAAAGCTCCACAGGAGCGCTCCCATAGCTCAAACCTCTTCTCCATCGAGCTTAATCTCGAAGGGCGTAACGTGCTTGTGGTGGGCGGTGGCCGCATTGCTCTGCGCAAGGTGAAAACGCTTATCCCGACCGGCGCTCACATTACCGTTGTCGCTCCGCAAATCGACCCCGAATTTAGTGCGCTTTGTCGTCATTCTGAACGAAGTGAAGAATCCAGTTGTTTCTCGAATTCAGCATCTGTAGAGCCCTCTTCTATCACATTAAAGCAGCGCCCTTACGAACCGCTTGATTTGCGTTGTGTTTTCATGGTTTTCATTTGTACCGACCAGCCTGCCGTCAATGCCCAAGTTTCTAACGATGCACGCGCTCGTCGCATTCTCGTGAATAACGCTTGCGATTACCTCGACGGCGATTTCATTGTGCCTGCCCGCATGGACTTTGGCGAAAACATTGCCGTGACCGTCTCTACGCAGGGCCGCGCTCCTTCGCTCGCTAAAAAGCTCAAGCAGAAAATCCAGACCGAATGGGCCGAAGACCTTGTGCAAATTGAAAAAGATTTCAAAAAGGAATAGTTATTATGATTATTCGTCCTCGTCGTTTACGTAGAAATGAAGTTATCCGCAACATGGTTGCAGAAACTGCTGTAAATCCCGATGCCCTCGTTTACCCGATGTTCGTGGTTGAAGGAACGGGCGTTAAAGAAGAAATTCCGTCCATGCCGAACCAGTTCCGTTTCTCGATTGATGAAATCTTGAAGGAACTTGAAAGCTGTGTCGCGCTTGGCATCAAGTCCATTTTGCTGTTCGGTATCCCGGATCACAAGGACGAAATGGCGACTTCGGCTTATGATAAGAATGGCATTGTGCAGCGTGCCGTGCGTGCTATCAAGGCGAAGTTCCCGAGTTTGTACGTGATTACGGACGTGTGCCTTTGCGAATACATGAGTCATGGCCATTGCGGCATCATCAAGGATGGCGATGTGGATAATGATCCGACGCTTGAACTTTTGGCAAAGACCGCTGTTTCGCAGGTGGCTGCCGGTGCCGACATGGTTGCTCCGAGTGACATGATGGATGGCCACATCACGGCTCTCCGCGAAGCTCTTGACAATGCTGGCTTTACAAATACGCCGATTATGGGTTACAGCGCGAAGTTCGCTAGCGCTTATTATGGTCCGTTCCGCGATGCCGCTGATTCCGCTCCGCATTTCGGCAACCGCAAGAGTTACCAGATGGACGTACGCAATGGTCGCGAAGCGCTCCATGAAGTGGAACTCGATCTTGAAGAGGGTGCAGATATCGTGATGGTAAAGCCTGGCCTCGCATTTCTCGATGTGCTTCGCCAGACGGCAGAAATCAGCAACGTGCCGGTCGCTGTGTATAACGTAAGTGGCGAATATTCGATGGTCAAGGCTGCTGCAAAAATGGGCTGGATTGATGAAAAATCGATTATCCGCGAAAACATGATTGCGTTCAAACGCGCCGGTGCTGATATCATCATTACGTACCACGCCAAGGAAATTTTGGAAAATAAAATTCTGTAAAATAAGATTTTGTAAAAAGGCGATCCCGGAACAGATTCCGGGATGACAATTAAAAAGGGATGCTAAAATGAAAGAATACGAAGCTTTCTTGAAAAATCTCGGTGTCACGAATTCTATTGCTCAGGACATCGTTGAAATTGCGACAGTGCTTATTGTTATCGCCATTATCTTGGCGATTATAAAGTTTATTCTTAGTTTTGCCATTAAGAAGGGCGCTGATGAATCGGTAAAGCCGTTGCTTTATTCGTTGTTCTCTTATGCGCTGTACATTGTCGGTTTGCTCATGATTCTCCATATTCTCGGTGTGAACACCGCAGGAATCGTGACTGTAATCGGTGCCGCTTCTCTTGCTATTGGCCTTGCCTTGAAGGATACGCTTGGCAACATTGCGTCGGGAATTCTTTTGCTGTTCCTCCATCCGTTCCGCGCTTCGGATTATATCGAATGCGGTTCTTTGAAGGGAAAAATTGTAGGCGTGGGGCTTTTCAACACGACGCTTATCTCGTTGGATGGTCTTTACGTTTCTGCTCCGAACAGCATGCTGTGGGGAGCTCCGATTGTCAACTTTAGCCGCAATCCGAGCCGCCGTCTTGATTTGGCTTTTGGCATTGATTATGCGGATTCTGCTGAAAAGGCGATGAACGAAATGAAACAACTTGTGAATGCGGACCCAGAAGTCCTGAAAAATCCGGAACCGTCGTTCTTTGTTTCGTCGCTGGATGATAGCGCTGTTGCCGTGAACATGAGAGTCTGGGTCAAGACCGCAAATTACTGGGATATGCGTTGCAAGTACATGAAGGCTGTGAAGGAACGCTTTGACGAAGTCGGTATTTCCATCCCGTTCCCGCAGCGTGTGGTGCATATTGTTAAGGAGTAGTTATATGAATCACTCTTTGAGCGAAAAGTTGTTTGCAGAAGCAAAAACGCTCATGCCGGGCGGCGTGAACAGTCCTGTGCGTGCGTTTAGCAATGTGGGGGCGACGCCTCCGTTTATCAAGCGTGCCAAGGGTTGCCACATTTACGATGTGGATGGCAACGATTACATTGATTACGTGGGCAGCTGGGGCCCGATGCTTTTGGGGCATGCGCACGATGCAGTGATTAAGGCTGTTGCTGATACAGCTCAGAATGGCCTCAGTTTTGGCGCCCCGTGCGGTCTTGAATCGGAACTTGCAAAGCTCGTGATGAGCCTTGTGCCGAGCGTCGAGATGATTCGCATGGTGAACAGCGGGACCGAAGCGACGATGAGTGCGATTCGTGCGGCTCGCGGTTTTACCGGTCGCGATAAGATTGTGAAATTCGAAGGTTGCTATCACGGCCATAGCGATAGCTTGCTTATCAAGGCGGGCTCGGGCATGCTCACGACGGGCAAGCCGAGCAGCAAGGGTGTGCCTGCGGACTTGGCAAAGTACACGCTCACGCTCCAGTACAACGATGTGGCGGGCGTTAAGGAACTTTTCGACAAGATTGGTGATGAAATCGCAGGTGTGATAGTAGAACCGGTGGCTGGCAACATGGGCGTTGTCCCTGCGAAGCCGGAGTTCTTGCAGACGCTTTCTGAAGAAACTAAAAAACATGGCGCTTTGCTCATTGTCGATGAAGTCATGACCGGTTTCCGTGTCGGGATTCATTGCGCACAAGGTCTCTATGGCATTAAGCCGGACCTCACGACTTTCGGAAAAATCATTGGCGGTGGCATGCCGGTGGGCGCTTATGGTGGTCGCTTGGACGTGATGCAGCAAATTGCCCCGCTCGGTGGAATTTATCAGGCGGGGACGCTTTCGGGGAACCCGGTCGCGATGGCGGCAGGACTTGCCACTATGCGTGAACTGCATACTCATCCGGAATACTATGTACATGCCGAAGCCATGACGAAACGCTTGATTACTGGGCTTAAGACCGCTGCAACCGAAGCGGGCATTCCGCTTGCTACAAACCAAGTCGGTTCTATGGGCTGCATCTTCTTTACGGAAGGGCCGGTCACGTGCTTTGCCGACGTGCAAAAATCCGATTTGAAACTTTTCCGCAAGTATTTCCTCGGCATGCTTGACGAAGGATTCTACTTTGCGCCGAGCCAGTTCGAAGCCATCTTCGTGAGCGCCGCTCACACCGAAGATGAAATCGACCGTACCATTGAAGCCGCGAAGCGCGTGTTCAAAAAATTATAGCGGCGGCGCATTTTTTTGCGCATTCCCAGCGGTCCGCGCATCTTGTTAAAACGAACACATCTCGCAAAAAACGCACCCCGAAGGGTGCGTTTTTCATTACTTTTCCTCAGACGTTTCGCTTGCGGCGTTTTCCGCATTCGCTTCGTCCGGCGCAGTCACATTCTCGGCGGTATCCTTGTCGCGGATGGTCGCTCGGCGAATCTTTCCGCTAATCGTCTTTGGCAGTTCCGTCACAAAGTCAATGATGCGCGGGCTCTTGTAGCTTGCGGCAATGTTCTTTGCAAAGAGCTGGATTTCCTTCGCAAGTTCCTTGGAGGCTTCGTAGCCCTTCTGCAAAACGACCGTTGCCTTGACCGCTTGACCGCGAGACTTATCTTCAACGCCTGTTACAGCGACTTCCAAAACGGCAGGGTGCTTGTGCAACACTTCTTCCACTTCGAAGGGGCTGATGCGGTAACCGGAGCTCTTGATCAAGTCATCGGTGCGGCCCACGAACCAGAAGAATCCGTCCTTGTCTCTGTAAGCCGTATCGCCTGTGTGGTACACGCCGCCTTCAAAGACTTTCTCGGTGCGTTCTGCATCGCGGTAGTAACCGCCGAACATGCCAAAAGGCTTGCCCTGGTCAATCTTGATGATAAGTTCACCGACTTCTTCGGCGGCACAGGGTTTACCTTCGGCATTGATGATTTCCATCTGGTAGCCTGGAGAGGGTTTGCCGATAGAACCCGGATGCGGTTCGCTAAAGCCAAAGTTACCCGTGGTAAGCGTAAGCTCGGTCTGTCCGTAGCCTTCCTGCATGCGGATGCCCGTCTGCTCATAGAACCTGTTGTAAATATCCAAGTTCAATGCTTCGCCTGCGGTGGTGCAGTATTGCAAACTCGAAAGATCGTACTTGCTGAGGCCATGCTGCAAAATGTAGCGGTATACGGTCGGCGGTGCGCAGAATGTCGTCACCTTGTATTCCGCCATCTTCTCGAGGAGCTTGCCCGGGATGAACGTGGTCATGTCGTAAGTGAATACGGCGCTTCCAGCAATCCACTGTCCGTAAATCTTGCCCCAGAGAGCCTTGGCCCAGCCTGTTTCGGCAACGGTCAAGTGACGGCCACCGTCCACAACGTGTTGCCAGTACTTGGCGGTTACAATGTGTCCGAGCGGGTAGGTGTACGTGTGTGCCACCATCTTCGGATTTGAGCTCGTGCCGCTCGTGAAATAGACAATCATGATGTCGTCGTTATGCGTAGCTGCATCGCCAACGGGGCGTTCAAACGTCGATGGGAAAAGTTCATAGTCGTCGTAGAAGCTAATCCAGTTCTGGCGAGCGGTCTGGCCGACTGTCACGAGCTTTTCGACCGATTCACACTTGGATTTTGCCTTGTCCACTTCCTTTTGCAAGGCGGGGTCGTCGTATGTTACGACCATCTTGATTTCGGCGGCGTTGAATCGGTATTCCAAATCCTCGGCGGCGAGCATGTTCGTTGCCGGGATGGCGATTGCGCCAATGCGGTGCAGAGCGAGCAAGAAAAACCAGAATTCGTAGCGGCGGCGCAAAATGAGCATCACGCGGTCGCCCTTCTGGATACCTTGTTCTACAAGGAAATTCGCCGTGCGCTGGGAGGCAAGCGACAAGTCCTTGAACGTGTAAATGTGGCTTTCGTCGTTGTCGTCACACCACACGAGGGCTTCACGCTTCGGCTCCGTCTTGGCATATTCGTCAACAACGTCATAAGCGAAGTTAAAATCGTTCGGAATCGTTATCTTGAAATTTTTATACAAGTCTTCATAAGACTTGTAATCAATTTTAAATAGAAACTTATTTAAAATCATTTGTGCGAAGTCCTGAAATTACAAGTCCTTGTACATGATTTTTTCGCGCAAGGTCGAAATGTAGCGCACCATGTTCAAAATGCGTTTTTCTCCAATCGTTCTGAAGTCTTTATCGTGGAACACCAGACGGTGGACTCCACCCGGCAAGAGCATACGAAGGCAGGCGTAAGTCTGCGCGATACCGAGAATCGGGGTGGGCAAAATCGAGAAGCTAAGCGTTGCGGAATTCGTCTTCTTGATGTTGCCTTTGACCTTTTGGTAAATGCCGTGGAAATCTTCGTAGTAGTCGAAAATTTCGAGAGCCTGTTCCTTGAGGTACTTGTTGCCAAACCAAATCGGCGGGATAAAGCCAGAGGGCTTGCCGTTGCCGTGAGCCTTCCACAGTGCAAGACTGCGCTTGAGGAGCGCCTGCGTGAAGCGTTCGTCGATGCCTGCAAATTCTGCTTCGTTGTTCGAAACGAGGAGCGCTAGCTTGCCTGCAATGCTACGGTTCAGCGAGAGGTCTGCGCGGTGGCGTGCACCGTGGAGCATGATCTCGTAGCCTTCCTTGACAAACTTGTCGAGTTCTTCGCGGAACTGTTCGGCTTCGGATTCCGGGGCTGCACCAAAAGCGGGGATGACCGCAATGCTGATGGGGGAGCCTGCTGCTTCTGCAAGCTTTCTGATCTGGACGGACGCCTTCTTGAAGTTGTTCACGCTAAAGCTGTGGTAGCAAAGGATGAACTTCTTCTTCTTCTGGAAGGTCGCTTCGGCCGCTTGGATGTCGGCGATATCTTTATTCTGTTCCATAAGCTACTCTTGTTCCTTAGTTTTAGTGGAAACTTCTTCTTCCAACTTCTGCGAAATGAAGAGGTGGTAGAAAAAGAACAGTATTGCGCTGCAAATGGTTGCTTTAATCCAGGATTTGAAAAGCCAATCAGACATAGCGGCTCCTTTGTTAATCTTTAAATTTTTTGATGACGACGATACCGTTGTGACCGCCAAAGCCAAGCGATGCAGATACTGCAACATCGATGTTTCCTTCGATGCCTTTGTGCGGCACGTAGTCGAGGTCGCATTCTGCGTCCGGGTTGTCGAGGTTGATGGTGGCGGGGTAGAACGAATCGCGGATGGCAAGCGTGCTAATCATCGCTTCGATAACGCCTGCTGCACCGACGCAGTGGCCGGTCATGCTCTTGGTGCTAGAGACCTTGATCTTGTAGGCGTGTTCGCCGAGTGCAATCTTGAGCATTTGCGTTTCGGTGAGGTCGTTCAAATGCGTCGAGGTACCGTGGGCATTGTAGTAGTCCACATCCGTCGGGGCGATACCCGCATCCTTCATAGCCTTGATCATTGCCTTGGCGCAAGTTTCTCCACCCGGGCGCGGGCTTGTGATGTGGTAAGCGTCAGCTGAAGAACCGTAACCGGCGACTTCGGCGTAAATCTTTGCACCGCGGGCCTTGGCGTGTTCGAGTTCTTCGAGCACGAGGATGGCTCCTGCTTCACCCATGACAAAACCGCTGCGGTCCTTGTCGAACGGGCGGGAAGCCTTTTCCGGGGCGTCGTTGAACTTGTCGGTGAGGGCGTGCATGCCTGCAAAGCTCTTGATGGAGTAGTCTGTGATGGCGCTTTCGGAACCGCCGGCGAGGCAGACGTCGAGTCGACCCGAGCGGACGGCGTCAAGGGCAACGCCGATGGCGTCCGTGCCGGAGGCACAGGCGGTGCAGACCGTCCAGGCAGAGCCTGTGATGCCAAGAGCGATGGATACGTTGGCGCATGCTTCGTTTGCAATCAGTTCGGGCATGGCGAGCGGCGAGACGCGACGGCGACCGCCTTCGAGGTACTTGCAATAAGTTTCTTCAACAACGTCCATACCAGCAAGTCCGTTACCAGCGACAATACCAGTCGTGTCGGCGGCGATTTCTTCCTTCGTTAAGCTTGCGTCCTTGACTGCTTCGTTTGCGGCGGCGACGAGGAATTGTGTGAAGCGTGCCATGCGGCGGGCTTCCTTCGGGTCAATTCCGTGTTCTTCAGGCTTAAAATCCTTGACTTCTGCCGCAATTTTCACTGGGCAGTTCGTGGCATCGAACAATGTGATCGGACCGATGCCGCATTTGCCTGCCTTAATGGCGTTCCAAAGTTCGGGGGCGGACTTGCCTACGGGGGTCACCGCACCCATACCAGTAATAACAACTCTTCTTCTATTCATAAAAATCTACAGTGTAATTTCTAATCCTGCATTGTCATTCCCGCCACTGAGCGGGAATCTCCTTTTCGGATCATTCTATTTTAAGATAGTATTTTTGCTATAGTAAATGTAATTATATAGTGGTATAATAGGATATATTTGCTTTTTCTATATTTATTTGTGGAAAAACATTTTGAATGAGGTCTATGGCATGATCGTCTCTTGGATGACAACGAATAAGTGTAACTTGACGTGCAAACACTGCTATCAGGACGCAGGCGAAAACAAGTCTGCCGAACTCACGACATCAGAAGCGCTCAAGCTCATTGACGAAATTGCAAAGGCCGGATTCAAGATCATGATTTTCAGCGGTGGCGAACCGATGACGCGCCCGGATATCGTGGAACTTGTGGCTCATGCCCGCGAACGTGGACTCCGCCCGGTGTTCGGTACCAACGGAACGCTCATCACGCACGATTTGGCGTTCAAGCTCAAGGAAGCGGGTGCTATGGCCATGGGTATAAGCGTTGATAGCATTGATCCCAAGCGTCATAACGATTTCCGTGGTCTTCCGAACGCCTTTGAACTCACGTTGATGGGCATTGAAAACTGCAAGGCGGCTGGCCTCCCATTTCAGATCCACACAACAATTATGGACTGGAACCAGAACGAAATCTTCGACATCATGGACTGGGTCAAGGAAATCGGTGCCGTGAACCATCAGATCTTCTTCCTCATCCCGGTGGGTCGAGGCAAGGAAATCGAAGGCCATGCGCTCCGCGTTGCCGAATACGAAGGCCTCCTCCGCAAGATTATGGAAAAGAGCCGCACGCTCGGAATCCCGGTCAAGCCGACTTGCGCCCCGCAGTTCCTGCGCATTGCAGACCAACTCGACATCAAGACGCGTTACAGCCGTGGTTGCCTTGCGGGCCTTGACTACTGCATCGTAAGCCCGATTGGCAAGGTGCGTCCCTGCGCTTACATGATGGAAGAAGCGGGCGATGTTCACGATACGCCGTTTGACGAAATCTGGGCAAATGCCGAAATCTTCAAGCAGTTGCGTACAAAGGCATACAAGGGCGCTTGCAGTAAGTGCAAATTCAACGACCGCTGTGGCGGTTGCCGCGCCCGTGCCGCTTACTACCACGATGGCGACTACATGCAAGAAGACTCCTACTGCGCCTACGGAAGAGGGTTGAAGTAGGTATGAATAACGTAACCGATAGCAACGCCAATCTCTCGTCACTCGCCAAGGTTGGTGAGCCTGTCGAACCACGTCTTTCGTCTGATGATGAACGTTTCATGCGTATGGCGCTTCGTCAGGCGCAGATTGCTTTTGACATGAAGGAAATCCCCATCGGTTGCGTGATTGTAAAAGACGGAGTCGTGATAGGGAAGGGCTACAATCAAGTCGAACAGCTTAAGGACGCGACCGCCCATGCCGAAATCATTGCCATTGGCACTGCCGCAAGCACGCTTGACAACTGGCGCTTGGATGGTTGCACGCTTTACGTGACGCTCGAACCATGCCCTATGTGCGCAGGAGCCATTCTCAATAGCCGTGTTTCCCGCATTGTTTACGGTTCTCCGGATTCCCGTTTCGGCGGCTGCGGCACCACCATCGACGTCATTACCGGCAATGCTCTCAAGCGCGCGGTTGAAGTCACGGGTGGCGTTCTCGCAGACGAATGCCTTGGCCTTCTGAAAGGCTTTTTCCAGCAGATGCGCCTTGAAAAAGGCGATACTGGCGCAAAACCACCTACTCCGTGATATTTTTTACTTAAATTTAATGCATGAATTTTACCAAGTTTAGCGCATTCTCCGCGCTCTCAACACTCTCTATTGCGCTATTGACACTTTGTTCCTGCGAACGGAACGAAATCCATCTTTCTTTTAACACGCAAACCGTTTCCCCGCAGACGTTCGTTCTCGAATCGACGCTGAATGCAAGCATTCCTGGCGATTCCATCAACGAACCTGAATCCATGCGAACCCACGTGAATGTTCGCAGCACGATGAGCCTCCTCATGTCGTATGACGATGGCTCGGGCCGCTTCGAGATGAAAATCGATTCCGTCGATTACACCAGCGACAAGCGCTCTGTCGATGAATTCCGCAATATTGAAAAGTATTTATCCATTCAGAATTTCCAGTTCAAGCTCGATCACGATGGCATCATCACCGATCCGACTATCGAAAATGCGCTTGATATGCCTTCCGAAGACGAACTGAATCTGATTCCGCTTTTCCTCAAGGCTCAGCCGCTTCTCCCCGAAAAGCCGGTCAAGCTTGGTGAATCCTGGGAACGCCAGATGCCGATTTTCGGCAAGGGTAATAGTTCCACGACCGTTTATAAGACATTCACGCTGCAAGACGTTTTCCTTCAGGATGGCGTTCGCATGGCTAAAATCCATATGGGTGTGAAATACCTCGAACTCCCGGACACGACTTCGAATTTACAGCTGAAGAGTAGCGACTATGTCGTTGGCGATGGCATGGTTCTCTTTGATGTCACTCATGGAATCATCTCGTCTGCCGAAATGAATCTCGTGGCAGTTATTGATGTTCGCGACCTTGTCGCTGGTGATACGCTTCCGAGCATGAACGTCAATCAGAAAATCACCTTGAGGAACGTTCAATGAAAAATTTAATCTGTTCCTCTCTCGTGGCTGTGGCGACAATTGCTAGTGTGGCAGTCGCTTCTGGTATGCCGTTCCCGGTGGCCGAAAACAACAAGGTCTTTTTGCAAGAAAAGGATAGCCCTTACGTGCTCGAACAGAGCGTGGTTGTTGGCGCTACGGATACGCTCGTCATTGAACCGGGCGTGACCGTTTTGATGGGCGAATTTGCAAAGCTCATGATCCAGGGCTCGGTGAAAATTGCGGGTACAAACGATAAACCCGTTGTCTTTAGTGGAGCCGATTCTGTGGCAAACTGGAATGGTTTCCACATCATGTCTAGCGCACAACCGTTTGAAATCAAGAACTTGACTGTCGAGAATGCATTCCGCAATACGATTTTCCGTTCTAGTGGTACTCTCGAAAACGTCAATTTCTTTAATAACTATTATGGCCTTTGGGTCGATGAAAGCCCCAATGTGACGCTTGCCCGTTGCACGTTTGCTCACAACCGTTATGCCTTGTCTGTGAGGGCTGGTCGTGTCGTTTCGAACGGTACAAGCATCTCCGAAAACGTCTATGGACTTTATCTCGAAACTGAAGGCAAGCTCGATGGCGATACGGACTTGATTCGCAACAACCAGGAATCCGATATCCGCAGTGAAGCCGCTGATTTGAAGACGAGTAAAAAGCGCGTCCGCCGCAACGTGTGGCACAACATCGAAGCGCGTTTCTAAGAGGTAGTCGTGGAAGAAGCTTTCCGTAGAGCCATACGTAAGATGACAGGGGCAAGCGTACGCTTGGCCGTGCGTCCGAATCGCTCGGCTATTGTCGCGACGCTTTCTCAGTCCATGATGGTCACGTGGTCGATTGCGCTCTTTGAACATCTCGACGCCATGCTCAACAATCCGGATGCAAACGTCGGCAGTTCCGAGCTCATCTCGTACAGCGAGTCTGCTTGGAAACTTTGCGAATCGGGCTTCCCGCAGATTTTCAAGGATTGCGAAAAACTTTATAGCGAGTTCCGCGCCAAGTGGATCCAGCGTTTTTCGACCGATGAAGTCTTGCGACTCTTGCTTGAAGGCGGTGATTTCTTGGTCCATGACGAAGAAAAGGGCTGGGCTCTTACGGTCAAGAACAACAAGCAGGACATCAACAATTTTTATTCGGCGACGATTCACTTGCTTGTGAGCGATGCCGAACCGTTGTTTGTGCGTATGCACGGTCGTGTGATGCAGTTGCAAGAAAAACTCTGCAAGTACTGGCTTTCTGAAAGTGCGGTGGACCCGGTGTCGAAGCTTTTGCCGTGCCTTGAAGCTTCGCTTCGCGAAAAAGAAAACGCCATGGTTGTTTCGCTCCGTACGTCCTTGAACTCGCTTGCGAAAAAACGTTTTGCGGCGGCGTTTGCCTCTAAAGGCCCAGTCCGTTACTATTCGTCCGCAATGTCTTGCGCCCGCAATGTGGGGCGCTACTGGAACCCGCATTACGCATACGAAAACTGCTTCCTTGCATTTACGGATGATTTTTGTGATTACGCCCAGGGGCTTACGACTCAGGTTATCGAATGGTACCAGAGCAAATGGTCCCTTTTCCTTCGCGGGTTCTCTCGCGGTCAGTTGAACTTGTTTGAAACAGTCGCTCCTTATCAAGCGCAGAATGTGTAGGTAAAAAATGAAAAATGCATTCAATACGATTCTTATTTTGACGGTGGTGGGTTTTATAGCCCTTATCGCAGGCGCTCTTTACTTTGGCGCCCCGGCATTTGGCTGGATTATCATGATCGCCATCATGGCTGTTTACTTGGTGGAGCAATTTTCTGCCATCCGCAAGATGAAGCAGATTATCGCCGAAGACGAAGTTATCGATTCTTGCGAAAAAGGGAACGCTTATCCGGAGCCGGGAACGGGCGTTGTCGCGAAGAGAATTGAACTTGCAAAGCGTTTGTTGCAAAAGAATATCCGCCTCGATTCTCCGATTGCTTTTGACGTGCTCTCGTCGGGTTCTTCGATTCCGCTCAACCGCAGCGTGGGTTCGACAGTCATTCTCCTTGGCCTTATGGGTACGTTCTTCGGCCTTATGCAGTCTGTGGCAACCGCCGGTGGTGCGATTGACAATTCCACGACGCAGGGCACGCTCGATACGATTCAGGTGCTTTTCCAGAATATGAAGGGCATTTTCGGTACTAGCCTTTGTGGTTTGTTTGCCGCCTTGATTTTGAGTGCAAGCCGCACGGTGCTCAGCTCCAAGCGCGATGAATTCATGGCGCACCTCGACTCCTTCACGCTCGACATGCAAAAAGATGAAAGCGCAGAAGGCGTGATTGAAGAAGACAAGAACGAGCTTGAACGCCTCTTTGAATCTGTTGAAAAGAATTTGTCTGTGATCGCCTCTTCGGTCAAGGAAGGTTTGGCTGGTGTTGTTTCGATGGTGGGCGAGGAACTCTCTGCCATGACTTCGAAGCTGAACCAAGATGTCGTTGATTCTGTCCAGAAGGTTTCTACGGAAATGACTTCTTCCATTAAGACAGTCAACGATTCTCTTGCTGGTGCTGTGGCGAATATGAACGAATCAACGCAGAAGTTTGGCGAACTCGTTGGCGCTTCTGTGACGAACGCCTTTAGCCCGATTAACGAAAATATCGGTGCGCTCTCCAAGTCCGTTGAGGCAATCCCGTCGAAGCTCGATGATAAGCTTAATGGCATTTCTGCTGCCTTGAACGCAAGCCTAGATGGTCTTTCTGCTGGTGTCAAGAGCTCGCTCGACGGTGTGGCTTCTGACGTCAAGGCGGGTCTTGATGGCGTTGCTTCCGATGTTAAGGCTGGCCTTCAGGATGTGGCGAAGGGCACGATGGATGTGGCATACCTTACTAAGGATGCTATGGACGAAGCTTCTAAGAGCATTGGTGTTTCCGTTGCTGAACAGGTCAAGCAGTCTAGCGAACAGTGGGCTGACTTTATGCAGCGTCTCGAAGACAAGACGACTGCCAATGTGGATTCCCAGCGCGAAGGTCTCGAAACGCTCAAGAACGTGGCTCTCCAAGTTGCCGAAAAGGCTCAGGCGGGTTCTGCAGAACTTTCGCAGAACATCTCCGAAAAGCTCGGCGCCCTTTCTTCCGACATTCTCGGTGCATTCCAAAAACTTTCCGAAACATCAAGCGTGCTTCTCGAAGCTCAAAAGGCGCTCACCGAAAGCATCGACAACCGCGTGGTCAAAGAAAAAGAAGCCACGGACGCTCTTGGCGGAAACATTGTGGAAACCGCAGAACTTATGCGCGTGAACCAGTCCGAACTCAGTGCAAACCTCGAAATGCTGCGTAGCGGCCTCGAAACGATTCTCGAAAAGCTCTCGGGCGATACCGCAGAACACGAAGAAGAAGACAACTTTGTTGAACATCTCAACCAGTCTCTCGAAGCCTTCCACGAACGCGCGAGCGAAGTGCTCATGGAAAATGCTGTCAAGACTCAGGAAATCTTGCTCGAAGTTCTCGAACAGACACAGCGTTCTGCAATCCCCGCTCAACCTAAAGCTGAAGGTTAATCATGCGTCGCAATAGAGACGAAAATAGCAATCCATGGATGGCGTACACAGACTTGGGCGTGGCCCTTGTTTCGCTCTTTATCCTTGCGTTTGTGGCGATGGCGACCCTCAAGGAACAAAAAGCGGAAGACCTCACGCGTACCGAAGAAGAAGTGCTCAGCTGCCAGGAACAGATGCGTAAGATAGCGGCAGAACGCAATGCGCTTTTGTCTAAGAGCTTGCAGACTTCCATCGAAGCAGGCCTTATCGCGCTCGAAGATGGCAAAATCCAGATCCAGGCGAGTTTCCTTTTCCCGATTAACGGCGCAAACCTCACCAAGGAAGGCGAGGGCGTGATTCGCGGTATCAGCAAGGGCCTTTTGGAAGCTCTCGATTCTACGGACGTGATCATGGTGAGTGGCTTTACGGACGATATTCCGTTTAGCGGTTCGACATCCTATACGAACTGGAACCTTTCTACGGAACGTGCCGTGAACGTGGTCAAGATGCTCGTGAAAATGGGCTTCCCGCCCGATAGGCTCTTTGCCGCTGGCTTTGGCGAACACCGCCCGAAGTACCCGAACGATAGCGAAGAACATCGCCGTTTGAACCGTCGCGTGGAAATCGGTGTGACCCCGCTCCAGTCCAACAAAACAGCTGAGGTGACGCCCTAATGGAAGAGCTTACCGAAAAACTGTCCGAAATCAAGGCTAGCATTGATGCCATTCGCAAGACTGGCAAGCTTTCGCATTGGCGGATGGTTTATGCGGATACGCTTTACACGCGTGCCCAGGAATATGTGGCGGTGGATCGTTACCCCGAGGCAAAACTTGTGGCGCAGAAGCTGGACCGCTGGATTCAAGCCCACAAGCTCGCTCTCGAGACGAACAAGGGCGATGCGCGCCCGCCGATGATTTTCTGGAATGCAGACTTGTTGAACAACATTGTTAAACGCATCCGTTCGACACTCGAAACGAAAAAAATGCTCGTGCCGTCTACGGAACGTGATTCCATCAATCGCCGTTTGAACATTGTCGATGGCTGGATCCAGAAAGGCGAATATCTCGTCGCTCACGATGAACTTTTGGCGCTCCGCAGTGCTTTGATTGCGCGTCTCCGCCGCAGTTACCGCGCCCGCATTGTCGCGTCGTCTGCGTACAGTGGCGGATACGTTCAGCCAGCCGGTTCGACCGTGGGTCTTTACAACTCTCTCCACACGCTCGAAGAAACATTCCACATTGTTGGCGAACATGACCCGATTTGGATTGAAGACTTCCTCGAAATTTACAACGATTTGTTCAGAATCGTGGATCGGTTGGTTCCGCAAGACAAAAAGTAAAGCTTATATGCAAAACTGCCGCGCACTTGAGTTGCGCGGCAGTTTCAATCTCGTCACCCTAAGCAACAATCTCGTCACCCTGAGCGAAGCGAAGGGTCCAGTTACTTCTTGAGCTTCTTGAGGAGTGCGGCAGCCTTCGTGAACTGCTGTTTCACAGACTTCGGACCCGTACCGCCTTCAATGTTGCGCTTGCTGACGCTGTATTCGAACGTAAGCGTCTTCTTCATCTTGGCGACGTCCGGGACGCCAGCGGCGGCCCAAGCCTCGTCGGAAAGTTCCGTAAACTGCTTGCCCTGGCGTGCGGCATCGCCGACGAGGCTTCCCACGATGTGGTGGGCGTCGCGGAACGGAACACCAGCTTCCACGAGCAAATCTGCAAGATCGGTTGCGAGGAGCGCCGGGAGCATTTTGGCGTGCATTGTCTCGAAGTTGAATCGAGCCGTTTCCAAAGCTTCCTTCATCACGCGGAGAATCACCTTCACGTTGTGGACGCTATCAAAGACCGGTTCCTTGTCTTCTTGCAAGTCGCGGCTGTAGCTGAGCGGAGCGCCCTTCACGAGCGTGTAGAGTGCGGTGAAGTTTCCGAGCATGCGGCCAGACTTTCCGCGGATAAGTTCCATGGAGTCCGGATTCTTCTTCTGCGGCATCATCGAAGAACCGCTGGAGAATGCGTCGTGTAACGTGAGGAATCCAAATTCGCAAGAGCTCCAGTTCACAAAGTCTTCGGCGTAGCGGCTCATCGTGTTTGCGATAATGGCGAGGTCGGCTTCGAATTCGAGCATCATGTCGCGATGGCTCACGGCGTCAATGCTGTTCGGGCTTACATCCTTGAATCCGAGTGCTTCTGCAACGAGAGCGCGGTGGTACGGGAATGCAGAACCTGCCATAGCGCCACTGCCGAGCGGGAGCTGGCTATGCAATTCGAGGAAGTTGTCGAGACGCTTCACGTCACGGCTCACGGCAAAGAACATGCTCATGAGGTAATGGCTAAAGTAAATCGGCTGTGCCTGCTGCAAGTGCGTATAGCCCGGCATCATCTTGCCAAAGTACTTCTTGGCGAGGTCCAAAACCGTTTCCATAAGTTCAATTTCGAGGGCGCGGATTTCTGCAGCGCGATGACGCATGTAAAGCTTGAAGTCCGTGCAGACCTGGTCATTGCGGCTACGGCCCGTGTGGATCTTCTTGCCGAGTGCGCCGATGCGTTCGGTAAGAACGCGTTCTACGGCCATGTGGATGTCTTCGTCGCTATCGCACCAGAGGTTCTTGCCGGCGTGGTAGTCGTCGAGGATGCTCTTGAGACCGTCGCAAATCTTCTTGTAGTCAGCTTTAGAAAGAACTCCAGATTCAACAAGACCCTTGCCATGTCCGATGCTTCCTTCGATATCTTCTTCGATGAGTTCTGCATCAAACTGCAAGCTGAAACTTAAATCGACCATGCTCTGAGCCATGCCACTAGCAAAGCGGCCCGTCCACATGTTAGTCTGGGTATCTTTCTTCTTAGCCATTGTAAACCTCAAATAAAAAAGCCGTGAAATCGGCTATGATTTCTCGGCTAAAGATAAAAATTTTTAGAGTATTTTGTTAGTCCCAAACGCTACTCTTTTTAGGTGCAGCGGGTTCTTCATAAGCATTTTCCGAATCTCCATTTCGTACAGCTGTTGGGGCTGCATCTTCAACAGATTCTTCGGGTGCAGAAACTTTCTTTGTTTTCTTTTGAATGTTTACTGGACGGTCCCAAACGCTTCCTCCATTGTCGAAATCACTGCTATTGCTGCCACCTCTTAACAAGTATGTGTCAATAGGAATTTCGATTTCATCAGGATAGGCTTGATAAAGCCAAATCGAGGAGAGGTAAGTAAACGGAGCCCACAGAATCGAAGCAAATGAAATGCTGCGGTGAATGTTTATCGAACCAACTCTTTGTCCATCAAGATAGGCTTCGAGGTGACCACCAGCTCTTGTACCACGAGTCTGGAAGGAGCAGTCATCATCACTTGCCATCTTACAGACTTGTCTACCGTTGAGATAAATGTCGTAAGGCTTGGATGCGTATTGGCTTGCTACAACGCTTGATCGCCCAGCAAAGCATCCGGTCATGCTGAGTGACACGGATGCAATCAAGGAAAGGGTAAGAATCTTACGCATCATTTTTAGAATCCGATGGCGAGGCCCAAACCGAACTTAAAGCCGTTCATGTAATGTTCCTTCTTGGCAATTTGAAGTGTCTTGCCATTTTCAGATTCTTTAATAAACGGAGTTTCGAAGAAGTCTATAAAGTAGTTCGCTTGCAAGATGAACATGACGCGGCTTGCACGGTTGAAAATGACACCGCCACCGAGCTGCAAGGAAAGACCGTTTGCTTCAAATTCTTCGTCTTCATCGTATCCGTATCTATAAACACTGTAGTAGGTATAGCGCCAGCTATAAGAAAGACCGCCACCGACAAACGGAGAAATATTGGAGCTTGTGAACGGGTAGAAGGCGGAAAGAGTCAAGTCGATAAGTGTCGGCTTGTCGTTGCTTTCACCAAGGTTGCTCATCGTCCAGTCAAAGCCGAAAAGGAGGTCTCTAGCATCGTACAAAACAAAGAGGCCAAGTCCTGCGTCCATTTTTGCGTCAGACGGGTTGAGCGGGAGGGATCCCACAATCTTGCCACCCCAGTAAGAGGTCACGCCTTTCTTTCTCGGCTTCTTGGTTTCCTGTTCGGTGACTGTATAGATGTCGTCATCGTTGGTGGCCTTGTTCTTTGTGCCGATATTGCGGGCAACGCGCTGGATAATCGGGTCGAAGTCGTCCGGGTTCTTAGCCTTGAGACGGTCGCTCCAGACGACGTTTTCGTTGTTGATGTCGTAGAGCTTAAAGGAGGTAATGACGTTTTCACCAAGACGGGTGAATTCAGCCATGATGAACTTGGTGCAGTTCTTTTCGATAGCTTTCTGATTGATGGATTCGCGGTTGCCTACTTTGACGGAATCGTCTTCGGAATAGTTGACCAAAACATAACGACCGTTATCATCGATATAGGCATTCATGAGCTTTTCGGCAGCAATGCCGAAATCTTCATTTAAACCGACCATGCTGAATGGAGCCAAATAGACGCGTTCTGTAGCGTAAATTGAAGCTGCAAGAGCAAGCGTTGCTGCAAAAAACTTCTTGATACAATTCATAGTGAAATCTCCTTTAGGGATTAATTTAGTAATTATAAGGTAAAAAGAAAAGCATTTTTTTTGCATAAACGTCCATTTGATTGATAAATGGAATAAAAATTGCAATAAAATGCATGTTTTTAACGATGAAATAGCTAAATCGATTGTTCTTTTTCGAGAATTTCTTTCATTTTGTGTGTCAACTTGGTGGCACTTTTTGTGAGAGGCATGTTCTCGTATTCTTTTATAGGGATTGTTGGGAGAACTTTTAAATTGTATAAATAGCGTTCTGTTGGATGAAATTGCAATAATTTATCGTTTTTGCTCAGCCCGATTTTTTCATTTCCACCAAAGAAAATGGGGATGACATCGTTTTGTGCATAAAGTGCAAAACGGGCGGCTCCTTTCTTGAATTCCCAAGGCTCTCCGGGTTTGCTACGGGTTCCTTCGGGGAATATGATAAGGTTGTTCCCTTCGTCCATTGAAGTCTTTGCCATTTCAAGTTGGTCTTCAAATGGAATGTTGTTTGGAATGTACAAGTTCTTGATGATAATCGAAATAAACTTGTTTTGAATGAGTTCGCCTTTTACAATGCAATTAGCATTGGGGATAAGCGAAAAAAGAATGACAACATCGAATAATGAGGGGTGGTTCGCGATGATGACTTTGGAACGGATATTCTTGAGCGATTCTTTGTTTTCGACAGTAAGTCGAATGGCTCCTGAAATTTCGGCGATTTTGACGAAGATTTTAAAATACTGGTGGTTGAACTTGCGAACAAAAATCTTGAATCTTCTTTCGTTAAATCCTGTAATGATGTGGATAATGGGGAAAAGAAGTATTGTGAGAATCAGGCTACAAATGCCGAAAAAAGCAAAGCAGAAAAGCTTTGCGAAAACGCGACGGATGTAGCGGATTTTTGCCATCTGTTAAGCCTTTTGCATGTCGATGGCGCAGAGAAAAGCAATGGCTTGTTCTGCAGCGGTGTCGAAGTTGTTGCGCAAAATCTTGAGTTGCGCTAGTTGGCTTGCAATATCGACGTTTTTAAATGTCGGGTCTGCCTTGGATTCGTCGGTCGTGAGGCGGAGTGCAATGGCGCAGACGGCGTTCGGGTAAGGGACGCCTGCGACGGGAGCATAAGTCTCGGGGATGAGCTCGTCTGCAAAAATGAACGTGCGCGTGTCTGCGCTTTCGCTTTCGAGGGCGGCAATGCAATCTGTGAGGCCCGTGGTAAAGGCGTCCTTCCCAGAGAATACGGCGGAGTAGCCTGCGGTGTTCGTTTCGAGAATCGACGCGTTTGCAATGGAGGCGTTAAAGACCGAAAGGCTAAAATGTGCGGGCGAGACCATGCCCGTGTCGAGAAGCGTCTGCGAAATTTTCAGCTGCTGGCTGATTTCTCCGAACTGCGATGCAAATGTCACCTTGCAGGGCGTGAGCTTGTTGTCATCTTTGTCGCGAGAAACTTGATCGCTCACGAGAACTACCATGCGCGAAATGTAGCTCAGACGGCGGCGCGTCAGCATGGGAACGAACGATACGTCCGGCTTGGGGCGCGCTTCTGTCGGTACAAAGCTTGCTAATCTTTCGATGAAAACTTTTTGCATGATTTACGCCGGTTTATTTTTTGCGGAAGCGGAGAAGTGAATAGGCGTTCGGGCCTACGCTGTGGTGCGCTTCCTTGAGCTCGAAACCTGCGATTTCGATGGCCTTTTTAAGCTCTTCGTAACGGTACATTTTGCTGTTACCGTTGGCGATGCAGGTAAAGTAAAGCGATGTGGCCTGGAGCGAGTATGCTGCGGCTTCAAAACGCTGCTTGTCCCAAAGCGGCTCGAGAACGTAGACGTCTGTTTCTGGAGTTGCGGCTTTGTGGATTTTTGTCAAGATTTTTGTGATTTGCTTGAGCGAAAAGCAATCTAGGAATTGGCTCATCCAGACGGCGTTTGCGCCCTGCGGAAATTCGGTCGTGTCATCGAGGACATTGCAGGCGATTGTATCGATACGGTCTTTAAAGCCAGCTTGTGCGGCATTCTTTTCGGCGACTGCGGTTTGCCCCGGAAGGTCGATGATGGAAACTTGTACGTCAGCATTGTATTTGCAGCAGGCGATGGCCCATTTTGCGGTGTTTCCGCCAATGTCAAAAAGTCTTGGCTGCTTTAGTTCTGCAAGCTTTTCGAATACGATCGGGAGAGCTTCGGGGAATGCCAAGTCGGAGTAGAAATGGTCAAATCCGAACCAGCTCTTTTTCTGCTGGTCGGTAAGCTGGGATAGGCCTTCGTAGACGGTTTTCCACGGACCGAGGTGGGGGAGTCCTGAGGGCTTCCCTTCGCGGATGGACTGCTCGAGATCTTCGGCACCGCGGTAGCAGATGTCCTGTGAAAAGTCCATGTTCACTTGCGTCATTTCGTCGTTTAAGAGGAAAAATCCAATTTTCCCGAGCGTGAGGCGCAGGTCATCTTCGCTAGAATCTTTGTGGAGCTTGATGGCTCCCATGCCAAGTCCCATCTCTACAAGAACACCCACGCCGTAAAGCGAAATGTCTAGCTTCTGAGCAATTTCCGAAATGGTTATGCCTTTTTTGCGGGATTTGCTGATTTCTTCTAAAATACCCATGTCCCTGAGGGCGCGGGCCGCTTGGAAACTGAGGGGGGCAAATGCAATTTTTTGAGCTTCAAACTTGGCGTTTACAGCGTCGATGGAATCGTTTTTGTAAAAATCGAACATGGTGTCTCTAAAAATAAGGTTCCCTTAATATAAAATTATTTTTCTATATTGCCTATCCAAGAAAATGTAAACCTTGATTGAGGTCGCTAAAATATATGTCTGATTTGAATACCCGTATTAAAGAAGTCATGATTGAGTCCTTGGAACTGGAAGATATTACCCCAGCCGATATTGTGGATTCTGCCCCGATTTTTGGTAAGAACGCTGCTGGCGAAGGGCTTGGTCTGGATTCGATTGACGCTTTGGAATTGGGCATTGCAATCAAGGAAAATTTTGGTGTAACTTTCTCGACGGTTAAGGAAGAGACCAAAAAGCATTTTGCATCGGTGGATGCGCTTGCCGCTTACATTTCTGCAAATTCTAAGGGCTAATCCATGGACAAACAGGTCATTTTCGAAAAGATTAAGGCTGCCCTTATTGAAGATTTCGACTTGGAAGAAAATCGAATCGTTCCTGAAGCTCGCCTTTACGAAGACTTGGAATTGGATAGCATTGATGCTGTGGACTTGATCGTGAAGCTCAAGTCGTTTTTGCCGAGAAACATCGACCCGGAAGCGTTCAAGAAGATGCGTACTCTTGAGAACGTGGTCGATGGTATCTATAATCTTGTTCAAAATTCGGAATCTAAGTAATGAAACAGGTTGCGGGAAAGATTTTCTTTACCGCGATTTCTGTTTTGTATCCGGTCCTTGTCTATTGCGGAATTAGGTACTGGGGACTTTCTCCACGGCGCATGAGCTTGATGCTTTTGGCGCTAGGCTTTTACCATTTCTTGAATTTTACGCGTAGCAAGTCAAAGGCGGATCGTGGGCGTACGGGGGCTCTCGTTGCGCTTATTTTGGTGTGCGCACTTGTCGCTTTCTTTGCAAATAACATTTTATTTGTCAAGTTTTATCCGGTGCTCGTGAACTTGAGCTTGCTTGCGTTTTTCGGATTTACGCTATGGCGACCGCCGAGCTTTGCGTTCCGTATGGCGTGCTTGGGGAACAAGTCGTTGAACACATCGCCTTCGTTTAAGGCGGTGGAGCGTTATTGCAATAAGGTGACTTTTGCATGGTGCCTCTTTTTTGTCGTGAACGGATCGGTTTCTGCGCTTACCGTTTTCGTGGGTTCCGATAAGATTTGGTCGTTGTACAATGGACTTATTTCTTACATTTTAATTGGTTTATTTTTCATTGTGGAATATTTGGTTCGAAAAATGGTGCAGAGTAAAATGCAGTCGTATGTTCCTGTCTGTGATTTGGAACGTGATTCTCGCCCGGATGGTGCGCTTGTCGCCGAAGGTAAGACTTGGGGCGATTTTGTAAGTGATGTTTCCAAGGTGCGTTATTACCTGGAAGCTCGTGAAAATGTGCCGTGGATTTTGCATTGCGAAGATTCGTATTACTTTACGGTTTCTTTGCTAGCAATGCTCCAGAGCGGGCGCAAGGCGCTTGTGACTGCGAATCGCCAAGAAGCGTTTATCAAGGAAATCAAGAAGCCGGAATACGGATTTTTGACAGATGAACCGTTTGCTGGTAGTGTTGCTGGTGCGAACGAAATGCCGGCGACTTTGATCCAGGATGTGCTTGGTAATGAAAATGCGCATTGTTCGGATGGTGACAAAGCTCGCGAAATCAAGTTCGGCAAGTTCGACAAGTCCAAAGCTGAGATGGTGATGTACACGTCGGGCACGACGGGTGAACCGAAGGCTGTGTACAAGCGCTTTTTGCAATTTGAAAATGAACTTTTTGAACTTGTGAAAGTCTTTGGAAATGACTGGGTAAACCGCAAGGTTTATAGCACGGTCAACCACCACCATATTTACGGCTTGTTGTTTACGGCGCTTTTGCCGATTGCGACTGGGCTTCCGTTCCGCAGGCATCGTATTGATTTTCCGACAGAACTAGCAAATATTGCAGGGGAAGCTGCGGTAATCGCTTCGAGCCCTGCGTTCTTGAAACGTTTATCTGCAGAAACGGATAAGCCGATTGACTTTAAATGTCCTCCGATTATTTATTCGTCCGGAGGCCCGTTGCCCGAAGAGGTGGCGCGCAAGGCCTGTGAACTGACGGGTTTTTGGACGATGGAAATTTACGGCAGTACCGAGACGGGTGGCATTGCGTATAGGCAATCCAAGAATGGACCGGTGTGGACTCCGTTTGAAGTTTGCAAGATGAGCGTTGCCGAAAACGGTTGCCTGAACATCAAGTCGAGTTATATTCTGGAACCCGAAGGCTTTACGACAGGTGACTTGGTGGACCTTTATGATGATGGAAGATTCTTGCTCAAGGGCCGTTCGGATTCGATTGTGAAGATTGAAGAAAAACGCATCTCGCTCCCGGAAGTGGAAATGCGCTTGAAGCAGACTGGGTTGGTACAAGATGTTCGCGTGGTGCCGATGGTGGGAAAACGCCAATACCTAGCCGCTGCGATTGTGCTGAACGAAGCTGGACGCACAAAGTTTGCGGGGTCGCCCAAACTTACGATCAATAATTATTTCCACGATTACTTGCTCAAGTTTATCGAGAATACGGTTTCACCGAAGAAGTGGCGCTATCTTGAAGAACTTCCGCAGAATACGGAAGGCAAGATTCGCATGCGCGATATCCAGGCGCTGTTTGGCCTTGCCGAAAGTCCGAACTTCAAGATTCTCAAGTTCCGCCGTGAACCGGGCGCTTTGACCGCGAAGCTTTTGTTCCCGGCGACGAGCGATTATTACGATGGGCATTTCCCGGAATTTAAGCTGCTGCCTGCAGTGGTGCAGGTGGATATGGTTTTGCGCTTGGCGCGGAACTTCTTGGAAGTGCCTAAGGAACTTTCCAAGATGAATCGCACTCGTTTTGCTAATCCCATTTTGCCGGATGTTCCTGTATTGGTGAAAATCACGTACGATGCGGATGCGGGTAAGGTAACGTTTGCGTACACAAGCGAAGATGGTGAAACTTCATATTCTAATGGTTCGATGATAATGAACACTTCAACAGGTGATGTGGGCGAGGGCGAAAATCGTGGATAATGCGGTAAAAGTTTGCGCCATAGTGCCAGTTTATCGCCACGAAAATGCATCGCGCCATGTCGTGAAATCCCTTGTCGATTTGAACATTCCTGTGATTCTCATTGACGATGGAAATGCTCCTGAAGGTCATGAAATTCTAGCACAGATTGCAAAAGAATTTGCGAATGTCGAACTTGTGACGCATAAATGCAATCTCGGCAAAGGCGCTGCAATGCGTTCTGGTATGGATGCTGCTGTTGTGGCGGGTTTCACGCACGCTTTGCAAGTCGATGCCGATGGCCAGCACGATATGAAGGCGATTCCGTTTTTTATAAACGAGACGAAGGAACACCCTGAAGACTTGATTTGCGGTTACCCGGAATACGATGAATCTGTGCCAAAGGCTCGTGAACAGGGCCGTAAGATTACAAATTTCTGGGTGGCGATTGAAACGCTTTCGCTAAAGATTCCCGATGCCATGTGCGGCTTTAGAATTTATCCGCTCAAGACATCTTGGCCGGTGATGAAACGTTTGCACAACAAGCGCATGGGCGTCGATATCGAAATTATTGTTCGTCTTGCGTGGGCGGGCGTGCAGATGCGCTTTTTTCCAGTGAAGGTGAATTACCCGAAAGATGGCGTTTCGAACTTTAGAATGTTCCATGATAACGTTGTGATTTCGATGACGCACACGATGCTTTGCTTTGGCATGTTCTTTAGGCTTCCTTTGCTTTTATCTCGTCGCTTGTTTAAAAAGAAATAGTTATGAGCAAGCATTGGTCCGAAATTGAAGAAGTTGGCGGAAGTGTTTGGCATTTCCGTTTTATGCTTTGGGTCGTGTGCCATTTGCCGCTGTTTCTTGTCGAATTGTGTACGGCTGTAATATGTTTCTTTTTCTGGCTTGGGGCTGCACCTGTTCGTGCGCGTTCGAAAATTTATTTGGAACACTTGCGAAAATTGGGCGTACGCGTGGGTGCGTTTGGAACGTATAAGCACATCCTTTCGTTTGCGCTTTCGATGGTCGAAAAGTTACGTGGCTGGAAGGGCGCTATCAAGCTCAATCAGATTGAATCGCAAAATGACGATTTGCAAATGCTTGTTTCTCAAATGAATCAAGGGCAGGGCGCGTTTCTGCTTTGTTCGCATCTAGGCAATATGGAAATGCTCCGCTCGCTTACGGAATATGGTGAGTTCCATACATCGCGAAAGTTTCAGGTTTTCCCGGTAGTCGATTTGTCGGGCTCGAAAAAGTTCAATGCGCTTTTGCGTGAACTGAATCCGGAATTGATGGAAAATGTAATTGATGCTAATTCCATTGATGTGGATTCTGCCATTTGGATGAAAGAGAAAATAGCAGATGGAAATCTCGTGGTGATTGCGGGAGATCGTACGTCTGCACATACGCGAAATCGTGTACTCGAAACAACGTTCCTAGGTGAAACTGCAAATTTCCCGGAAGGCGCTTTTTCGCTGGCGGGCATTTTGAATGCTCCCGTTTACTTTGTATTTGCGATTCGCAAACATGACTTTAATATCCGTTCGCCTTACGAAATGCATGTGGTGCGTGCCAAGACGAATTTGGATTGTTTGCGCAAGGAACGCCCTGCGCGCTTGAAAATGCTTTTGCAGGAATACACTGAGCTGTTGGAAAGGCTGTGTAAAGAACATCCTTATCAGTGGTACAATTTCTACAATTTTTGGGACAGGTTAGATAAATAGTGGAGAATAATTAAATGAAAACCGTCGTTATTGGAAGCGGTAAGCTCTCGATTGAAGATGTTGTTGCGATTGCGAAAAAGCAAGTCGCAGTGGAACTTGACAGTTCTGCGGAATTCCAGAGAAAGATTGATTCTGGTGCAGAATTCTTGGACGAAGCGCTTGCAGAACATGGTGGCATTTATGGCGTGACAACAGGATATGGTGATTCCTGCACGCAGGTGTTGCCGCCGGAACATTACAGCCAACTTCCGATTAACTTGACGCGTTTCCATGGATGCGGTCTCGGTGATTACTTTGATGCCGAGACGACCCGCGCGATTATGGCGGTGCGCTTGAATACGCTTGCGCAAGGTTTCTCGGGCGTGAGCTATGCGCTTTTGAAAATCATTACGCAGTTTTTACAGAACGACATTTTACCGCTCATTCCGCAGGAAGGTTCCGTGGGCGCAAGTGGCGACTTGACTCCGCTTTCGTATTTGGCAGGTGCCGTGATTGGTGAACGTAATGTGATGTACAAGGGAGAACGTCGTTCTTCTTTGGACGTGATGAAGGAACTGGGAATTACTCCGCACAAGTTTCGCCCGAAAGAAGCAATTGCCATTATGAACGGCACGGCGGCGATGAATGCGGTCGCTTGCATGGCTTATTCCCGTGCAGAATACCTTTCTGACCTCGCTTGCCGAATTACAGCGATGATTACGGTTGCAATGAAGGGCAATGCGTATCACTATTATGAACGCTTGTTCGAAGCAAAACCGCATCCGGGACTTGGCTTGGCTGCAAAGAAAATTCGTGAAGCCTTGAATCTTGATGTGGCGAAGAATGTGGTTCCCGAGAAAATCCAGGATCCGTATTCTCTGCGTTGCGCTCCACATGTGATTGGACTTTTTTATGATTCTAGTGCGTTCTTGCGCCAACTGATTGAAATAGAACTCAACAGTGCCAATGACAATCCGATTGTAGATCCGTTCACAAAGAACATTTTCCACGGTGGGCATTTCTATGGCGGGCATATTTGCCTTGCGATGGATACTCTCAAGAATATGGTTGCAAACATTGCGGACCTTTTGGACCGTCAGCTGGCGATGATTGTCGATATCAAGTTTAATCGCCATTTGCCGCCGAATCTTGCGGGGAGTAAGGGCGATTACGATATCAACCATGGCTTTAAGGCGGTGCAGATTGGTGTTTCAGCTTGGACGGCAGAAGCTTTGCATTTGACAATGCCGATGAGCGTGTTCAGCCGTTCGACGGAATGCCACAACCAGGACAAGGTCAGCATGGGTACGATTGCAGCCCGCGACTGCATCCGCGTCTTGGAGCTTTCGGAACAGGTGGCAGCGGCAACGCTTCTGGCTTCGGCTCAGGCACTTCGCATACGCTTGGAACGAGGTGAAATTTCGGAAGACCGCCTTAAGAATCTTCAAGAGACTTACAATCAGGTGTTCTCGAAGTTTGCTCCGCTTGAATGTGACCGTCAATTGGAACAGGATTTGCGCAATACGCTGGAGCTGATTCGTCAGAAATTTTACGCTGTATAAAGGACCTAAATTTGTATGGCCGTGAAAAAAATTAAGGAAACGATTGAATTCCAAGTTGAATTTTACGATGTCGATTCTATGCAAGTCGCATGGCATGGCAATTATGTAAAGTTCATGGAAGTCGCCCGTTGCGCACTTTTACGTAAAATTGGGTATGATTACAACGAAATGACGCGTAGCGGTTACATCTGGCCCGTCGTAGATTTGCATATTAAATATATCCGTCCGATGATTTTTATGCAGAGGATTCGTGCCGAGGTGACACTTGTGGAATACGAAGTCTGCATGAAACTGTTGTACAAGTTTATGGATGCCGAAACGGGTGCGGTGCTCACGAAAGCTGAAAGTACCCAAATGGCGGTGGATATGAAAACGAAAGATTCGCTTTGGGCTTGCCCAACTTGCTTTGTGGACAAGGTCAGAGCGTTCTTGGCAAACGATAAGGTGGTGTAAAATGCGTATGTCCTGTCGAAATATTGGCGTTTTGCTTTTGACAGTTTTGCTTGGCATTGGTTCATCAATGGCGGATGTCTTTGAACGCCCATTGAGTGCTAAAAACAGGCCGGAACTTGAAAAATCCTTGGCGAAAGTCATGGATTATCAGGTGGCTACGGGCGATTTTAAGCAGACCAAGTCCATTCAAAAGCTCAATCGCGAATTTGTTTCGACGGGTACGTTCCGCATTTCTAAAAAGGCGGGAATCATCTGGAAAACGCAAAAGCCCGTATTCTCTGAGCTCGCTATCCATAACGCGGGCATTGTCGAACGCGATACTAATGGACAAATTCGCACATTGTTGCCAAAGGAAAATCCTATCTTTGCAGAAGTCTCGAATAATATCCAATCGCTTTTTTCTGGAAAAATCACGGAATTGGAGAAAAACTTCAAAGTCTTTTACGAAAAAAAGTCTTGTGGTTTTAGAATCGGACTGATTCCGCGTGAGGCGATGGTCCGCATGCTCGTGGATAACGTCGTGATGGATGCTTGCAAAAACGTGGATAGGATTGTTATTACGGATGGCGAAAAGATTCCGACGACTTTGGATTTTCTGAATTATAAGGTCTCGAAAAAATGAAAAATGTTGGAGGGAAGAATTTGAACGCAAAATTGGGAATTATCCTGTGGGTGGTGATTCACGCCATCTTGATTATTCTCGGCATTTCTGTGCCGTGGAAGATGGATTCCGACTTGTATTCGATTCTGCCGGATTCCAACGAAATCAAGAATGTGAGCACTGCTGAAAAAACGCTTAGCTCACGTTCTATGCGTAACATAACGGTACTAGTTGGGCATGAAAATTTTGAAGTGGCTCGCCAAGTTGCGGCCTCTCTCGATAGCATTTTCAAAGGCGATTCCTCCATTGAGGAATCACGACTTTATGTTGATGAAAAAACGCTGAATGAAACTCGCGAATTTCTATTCGAACATCGTTATACGATTCAAGGGGAAGATGTTCGTGAAGCGTTCTTTAATTTGAATCATAAATTTTTGGAACTTGCAGCATTGCAAAAAATCTATGGTTCGTTTTCTATGGCGAATTTAAATCGCCTGGATGAAGACCCGTATTTGCTTGGCGAAGCCTCCTTTGATAATTTTATGAAAAAAACGCTAACATCGTCTACGCATTTTAGCTTGCACGATGGTGTCCTTGTGGCGCAAGATTCTGGCATGACGTACGTGATGTGGAACGCGGTGCTTTCTGAAAATGTATCATCTCTTGCAACAGATGATCATGTAATCGGCCGTTTGAATCATGTGCTCGATTCTTTAGAAAATGCAAATTTTGGATTGCATATTTCAGCTTCGGGCGTTCCGTTCCACAGTTACGAAAGCTCGAGTGAGGCTAAGCGTGAAGTGGCGTGGATCTCGGGTGTGTCTATTGTTTTGATTCTGCTGTTGTTGCTCTATGTATTCCGTTCGGCGGTTCCGATTTTGGCAACACTTTCGACGATTGCTGTTGCCATTTTTACGGCTCTTACATTTACATGGTTCGTGTTTGGCAATGTTCATGTATTTACGTTTGTCTTTGGCACGAGCGTCATAGGCGTGAGTATCGATTATGCGGTACATTTCTTTACGAATTGGAAGTCGGGAGTGAGCAATGTCCGTTCTAAGATTTTCAAGGGATTGTTGCTTGGGTTCTTGACAACAGAAGTAAGCTATGTGTCGCTTACCTTTGCCGATTTTACTTTGCTGCGCCAGATGGCTGTGTTCTCAATCGTCGGGCTTTTGAGCTCGTTCTTGACGATAACACTTTTGTTCCATGCTGCATTTGAAAAAACGAGAAATGTTAGAACGAAAAATGAAGCTGTTGCTGTAAAGAATCTTCCTTTATCTGTTCCTAAAAATTTCATAAAGTGCTATTCGAATTTACCCACATGGGTTATCGTTCTTTTCTTTGTTTTTTTTGCAATTGCGTTGTTACCTGGGCTTCGTGCACTCAACATCCATACGGATTTGGGTAGCCTTTATTCGATGAGTGACAAGCTTAAGGCGGGGGAGACTCTGAACAGAAAATTGAATGATATTGGAATCTCGTCAAACTATTTTATTGTAGATGGAGCAACTGAACAGGATGTTTTAGAACAGGAAGAATTGCTCACGGAACGCCTCTTGCAAGCCGAAAAGAAAAATTTGTTAAAGTCTCATTTAGCGGTATCGAGCTTTATACCATCGCAAATGACGCAGAGAAAAACTTTTGAAAATGCCCAAAAGTTGCTCAATGATGATGTGACGAAAGAATATCTGACGAGCATTGGCGTGCAGAACGATTCTTTGCTTGATGCAAGTTTAAAAGAAGCGCCGAAATATGTAGGACTCGAGGACTTGAATCAATTCCCATCTTCAATTCGTTCAATGGTTGAAATGCTTTGGGTTGGTGCTGTTGAAAATTCGCAAGGAAAAAAGTTTTATAGCGCTGTTTTCCCGCTGCATGCAACGGATGCTTTTGATGCAAAACAATTGGCCAAAAATATGCCTCATGTTTACGTCGTGAACAAAATGCAAAATATCAATGAATCGTTTACGAAAATATCCCGAGTTTCGCTGACACTTGTCGGTTTGGCTTATATTGTGATGTTCATTATTCTTGTGTTTGTGTACAAATTTACAGGTGCTTTGAAAATTTTGCGAGCCCCGATTTTGGCGAGCCTCTTTGCGGCTTCAGTCTTTGGTTACGCTGGAATTGAATTCAATTTCTTTGCCATTGTCGGTGTCATTTTAACGCTCGGCATAGGTATTGACTACGCTCTGTTCTTTAGGGAAGGCGGTCGACAAAAATCGGTTACCGCTCTTGCGGTGATGCTTTCTGCAGCAACAACGCTCATCTCGTTCGGGGGCCTTGTGTACAGTGGTTTTACTCCGGTTTGGACGTTTGGCTTAGCCGTATTGCTTGGCATTTCTTGCTGTTTCCTGTTATCTCCGCTCAGTGCCAAACGTTAAATTTCTAGATTTGGTTTCATTGACCGATGAAACGACCTGTGTACATTAACGATTTTAGCCTTCGTTGCATTTTAGGTAGCGATGAGGCTCTAGTTCTTGATTCGCTCACGAATGGCAAACGTGGGACTTTTACCATGTACGATGTAGCCGGTGTCATGCGCCCAGCGGCGACGATTGACCCTGCTACGCTTGCTCCTGTCCCTGAACAAAAGTTTGATAACCGCGTGAACCGCTTGTCGCAAGCAGCGTTCTCAGCGATTGAAAATACGATTCGCAAAGCGGTTGAAAAGTTCGGTGCTGATCGTGTGGGCATTTTCTTGGGTTCATGCGATAATGGTTCCGAAGCTTCAATGGCGGCGCTTAAGTGTTTTAAAGAAACTGGAGCATTCCCTGAAGGTTACATTCTCGATTACCAGCGGGCTGATTTCCCAGCGCAGTTTATTGCGCAACGCTTTGGAATCACGGGGATGCTTTCGGTACATTCGACGGCTTGTGCATCTAGCGCAAGTGCGTTTGTCTCGGCGCGCAATAATCTTTACGCAGGCAACTGCGATGTCGCGATTGTGGGCGGTATCGATATTGCTTCGCTTTCGGTGATTCTCGGTTTTGCTTCGCTCGAAGCCATGAGCGATAAGCCGACAAATCCTTTTAGTGCAAATCGTTCGGGCCTTACACTTGGCGATGCCGCGGTGTTCTTTGTCGTTACAAAAGAACCTAGTGCGGATCTTTGCACAGCAAAATGCGAAGGCCTAAAGGTTGTTGGTTTTGGCGAAAGTGCCGATGCCGACCACATTACGGCCCCGCGTGCTGATGGGGAAGGCGCTTATCAGGCGATGAAGGCGGCTCTTAACGATGCCGGCCTTGATGCCTCTCAAATCGGTTACGTGAATTTGCATGGAACAGGAACAGAACTGAACGATGCCATGGAATCGCGTGCCATCAACCGTCTTTTCGGTGAAGCGAATCACGCAGATGTTCCTGTTAGTTCGACGAAGGCTCTCACGGGGCATACGCTTGGTGCGGCTGGCGCATTGGAACTTGCTTTCTGTTGCATGGCTCTAAAAAATGATGTTCTCCCAGCGCATCTTTTTGATGGCGTCGTCGATCCGAAACTCCCACCAGTTCATTTGGTAAAGCCTGGCGAGACAGCAAAAGACCTCAAATATTGCATGAGCAATTCTTTTGCGTTCGGTGGCTGTAATGTGTCTTTGATTGTTGAAAATGGTTTGGCATGACAGAAGTTTTTGATACAAAAGATTTAGTCAGTGAACTTGTGCCGCACAAGGGCAAAATGCTTTTGCTCGACCGCGTACGCGATTACGATTTGAAAGAAAATTCTATCACGACTGAAATTGATATCGCTCGCGATAACATGTTCTATGAAGACGAGCTTGGCGGCGTACCCGTGTGGGTTGCTTTTGAATATATGGCTCAAAGCGTTTCTGCGTTGTCTGGAATTTGTGGCAGAGCCAAAGGCGAAAAGCCAAAAACTGGATTTATTATGAGCGTGAGTGGCTTCAAGGCTGATGTCCCTGTTTTTAAGGAGGGCGAAACCGTTGTGATCAACGTTCTTGAAAATATCCGCATGGACAAGGCGGTGACTTTTGAAGGTTCTGCAACGGTCAATGGAACACTTGCGGTAACGGCGAAACTCAATACGGTCGAAGTCGATGACCCTAAAAGTTCGTTAAATTTAAATTGATGCAGAGGTATGGAATGGAAAATGAAAAGTCTGTTTTGATTACGGGTGCAAGTGGCGGAATTGGTCTTGCCATTGCCGAAGCTGTCGCAAAAGAAGGCTACACTGTTGTCGCCCATTACAATAGAAACTCCGCACCGATTGATGAACTTGCCGAACGCATCCGAGCCAATGGCGGTAAAATTCGCACCTTGCAGTTCAATATTTGCGACCGTGAACAGTGCAAAGAAGTTATTGAAAAAGACATTGCCGAAAATGGCGTGTACTATGGCGTTGTGACAAATGCTGGCGTCTGTGCTGATGCCGCATTCCCGGCGATGACCGACGAATTTTGGGACAAAGTCCTGAATACAAACTTGAACGGTTTTTATAACGTTGTCCATCCGATTGTGTTGCCGATGTGCCGTAAGCGCAAAGGCCGCATTATTACGATTTCGTCTGTTTCTGGCGTGATTGGAAACCGTGGCCAGGTCAACTACAGCGCTTCAAAGGCGGGCCTCATTGGGGCTACGAAAGCGCTTGCAACTGAACTTGCGAGCCGCAATATCACCGTGAATAGCGTTGCTCCGGGCGTCATCGAAACTGAAATGATTAAGGATGCTCCGCTCGATATGATTCTTCCGACAATCCCGATGAAGCGTGTGGGCAAACCCGAAGAAGTCGCGGCTACTGTTGTATTCCTGCTTTCTGAAGGTGCTGCGTACATTACGCGCCAGGTCATCTCGGTCAATGGAGGCTTGGCGTGAGTCGTCGAGTTGTCGTTACCGGAGGCAGTTGCGTTACATCTTTAGGGATGGAATTGGATGAAATTTTTTCGGAACTCAAGTCTCTGAAAAATCACATCGTCCGTATGGATGATTGGGACAAGTATGCGCAAATGAATACGCGCTTGGCGGGCCCGATTCTCTATGATTTGCCGGAATTCCCACGCAAAAAAATCCGTGGTGCAGGTCGTGTGGGCGTGCTGGCGATTACATCTGCGGATAAGGCAATGCAAATGGCGGGCCTTGCGGGTGAAAAAGAACTTCTCAAGTCTGGCCGTGTGGGCGTTGCCTACGGTTCTTCGATGGGGAGCGTGCGTCCGCTTTTGGATTTTGTCTCCATGCAGAATCCGCCGTACAACTGCGCTAATGTTTCTGTGACGACGTATATCCAGTCCATGCCGCAGACTTGCGCTGTGAACGTAAGCCTTTTCTTTGGCCTTACGGGGCGACTCATCACGACGAATACCGCTTGCACGAGTGGTAGCCTTTCCATCGGTTACGCTTATGAAGCCATCAAGTACGGTATGCAAGATGTGATGATTGCAGGCGGTGCCGAAGAGCTTGCCGCTACAGAAACGGCTGTGTTCGACACGCTTTTTGCAACGAGCGTCAAAAATTCAACGCCCGAACTCACGCCTGCGCCGTACGATCGCGACCGAGACGGCCTTGTTATCGGCGAGGGCGCGGGAACGCTTGTGCTCGAAGAATATGAGCATGCCAAAGCTCGTGGCGCACACATTTATGCAGAACTCGTCGGCTTTGGGCATAATACGGATGGCGAACACATCACGCAGCCCAAGAAGGATACGATGCAACATGCGCTGGAATTGGCTTTAAAAGATGCCGAAATTTCAACGGATGCGATTGGCTATGTGAATGGCCATGGAACCGCAACGCATCATGGCGATATTGCTGAAAGCTGGGCGACATACAACGCTTTTAAGCAACGTGCCGTGGCAATTTCTAGCCTCAAAAGCTATATGGGCCATACGCTTGGCGCATGCGGCGGTATCGAGGCCTGGCTTGGCATCAACATGATGAATCGCGGATGGTTTAGCCCGAATTTGAACTTGAAAAATGTGGACCCGGAATGCGCTCCGCTGGATTACATCACGGGTTCCGGGCGTGAAATTGATACGGAATATTTTATGTCGAACAACTTTGCGTTCGGCGGCATAAATACTTCGCTTATCTTCAAGCGTGTTTAATCACCATTGTCATTCCGGCCTCCGAGCCGGAATCACCATTATCATTTGCTTTAAAACTTCGTCAGTGATTCCACGCGGTAGCCATCAAGGACTTCGCGACCTTTAAGATCCGCAAGCTCAATAACAAAAGCAAAACATTCAACTTTACCGCCCATTTTCTCTACGAGATGGGCGGCTGCTTTTGCAGTGCCACCGGTAGCGAGTAGGTCGTCGACGATTACCACGCGTTGCCCAGGCTTTATCGCATCTTTATGGACTTCCATACAGGCGGTCCCGTATTCGAGATTGTAAGTGATTTCTACAGTCTCGCGGGGGAGTTTCCCTTTTTTGCGTTCAGGAACAAACGGCTTGTGGAAATGCTCTGCAATCGGAACACCAAATAGGAATCCGCGTGCTTCTAGCCCGACAACGACATCGAAATCAACATTTTCAAGCGTTTTATAGAATGCATCAAGCGTGAGCTTCAATCCATCAGGGTCACTCAAAATTCCCGTAATATCACGGAACAAAACACCCGGTTTAGGAAAATCCGGAACAGCAATAATGTAGTCTTCAATACGTTTCATTTTCCCCTCTCTTTTTTACGTCTTCGTCATTCTGAGCGATGAAATCGCGAAGAATCCAGTTATTTCTTGCTCAGGCGTCTTTGTCATTCCGGCCTCCGAGCTCTTTGACCACTTGCGCTTTAGCGCTTATGTGGTCATGATCCGCGAATGGGGACGGAATCGCCATCTCGTTATTGCTAATGACTATCCAACAACTTCTCGACTGTTGCTATAATCTTGTCGCGTTCCCCGCACCAGTTCGGCGCAATCAAAAGCTCGCTTGGGCTTTCGCCACTGAAACGTTCAATTGCAATATCCTTGCCGATAATCTTGATCATTTCGGCAACCGCTTCGCAGTATTCCTCGAACGAAAGCAGTTTGACTTCGCCGTTGGCGAAATCTTGTGCCATGACCGTGCCCACGACAATGTGCAGCGGGTGAATCTTGACTGCCGCAAGTTTCAAATCGTGAACGACTTGTGCCGTGTGCTTAAAGTCTTCCATCTTTTCGCCGGGAAGCCCAACAATCACATGCGTCGTGACGGTGAGGCCTGCGGCTTGACAGCGTTTTACGGCATCTTCAAATTCCGCAAGCGTGTGCCTGCGATTGATGCCTGCAAGCGTCAAGTCATTTGCCGTTTGGAGCCCGATTTCAACGATAATCGGCTTTTTGCGGTTGATTTCCGCAAGGTATTCAATCTTTTCGTCTTCAAGGCAATCCGGGCGCGTTCCAATGGCTAGCCCTGCAATTTCCTTGTGCTTAATAATCGGATCGATGATTTCGCGCAAATGCTCTAGCGGTGCGTGCGTATTTGTGTACGGCTGCAAGTAGGCGAGGATACCTGCATTCGGGTACTTGTCGCGAAGTTTCGGAACGTACTTTTCGAGTTGTTCCTGAATCGAAACCTTTGCCTCATCAAAAACTGGGCTAAAGCTGCGGTTGTTGCAGTAGCTGCAACCCGAAAATCCCTTGGTGCCGTCGAGGTTTGGGCAGCTCATGCCGCCGTTGAGCGGGAGTTTGCGCACCTTGAGGTAGTTGGGGAAAAGCTCCAAAAGTAAATCGCGATAAGGTTTGTAATGCATGGCTATAAAATAGTTAAAAGTTCTTTGTTACTAGATATACATTTATTTCTGCTAGAATGAACATTGATTATTGCTTATAAAATCGCTTGCCTTCCTTTGATACACTTGTTACACTTTTTCGCTTGTTTGTGTTTTAGTCTGCTTAAAATATGCCCTAAATCGCCCGAAAAACGCACTTCGAGTATATATTTAACCTGTAAACATAACCGAGGTGTCCTCATGAATTTTAAAAAGAATAAAGCTCTTGCGATTGCGGCGACCGTTGCCATGGCGCTTTCTGTGCCGTCTTTTGCACAGTTGAATAATGGTGATATGGAGTATGGTGACGGCGGCTGGTATCTGTGGAACAATCCTGATGGTCCAGCTGTAGCCGAATCGCAAATTGCTGTGCAGGGGCTCGGTGTCGATGGTTCCCAGGGCGCTAAGGTCGTCGTGAAGGAACTTCCGAATCCGTGGTGGGGCTTGCAGCTCCAGCCGCCTAAATTCTTGGCAGACTCTGGTTTTTATAAGCTCTCGTTCAAGGCTAAGGGCAACATGCCCATCAATTCTGTGGTGCAGGGCGGCCCTCCAGACTACCGCCAAAAAGAAAGCGCTTCGTTTGACTTGACGGACAAGTGGCAGACTTATGAAATGATTTTCCTTGCCGACCAGAAGGGTTACGGCCTCAACAACATTACGTTCCAGATTGGGCTTAAGAAGGGCTGGATCCAGCTCGACGATGTCGAAGTCGAAAAGATGGACGAAATGTCTGATCCGTCTTGGTATAACAATGCCGATGCCCGTATCGATAGCCTCCGCAAGGTGGATTTCACGGTCAAGGCAAATCCGGGCGAAAAAGTCCACGTGAAGCTGTTGCGCCATTCGTTCCCGTTCGGTACGGCACTCGCTCTTTACGACACCAAGGATAGCACTGAAAATTGGTACCGCAATGCTGCCAAGAAGTACTTCTGGCACGGCGTCTCTGAAAATCAGTTCAAGTGGCCGGAATATGAACCGAAAGAGGGCAAAATCAAGCGTGATGAAATGAAGGAATACACGGACTTCACAGCTCAAAATCACTGGAAACTCCGCGGTCACGCGCTCATGTGGAGCCATCAGGGCTACGGCTTCGACAAGCACTACAGCAACAAGGGTAGTTGCGAAGAAATGGCTGAAAAGCTCAAAGCCCGTATCTACCGCGACCTCAAGGAATACAAGGGCAAGATTACGGAATACGACGTGTGGAATGAACCGATTCACGAATCTTGGACGTTCAACAAGTGCGGCTGGGAAATTCTCGACAGTGCCTTCATTTGGGCACACAAGGCTGACCCGAGCGCATTCCTTTACATCAACGATTACAACGTCGTGGCAGCTGGCGAAACGGACCGCTATTACGGTTTGATCAAGGGGATGCTTGACCGCAAGGTGCCTGTAATGGGTATTGGCGTTCAGTGCCACTTCGGGCTTCGTCCTGTGATTCCGGGACTCATCAAGACTCGTCTCGATAAGCTTGCTTCTCTTGGCCTCCCGATCAAGGTCACGGAATTTGACGTGGGCGATTGGCAGGTCGGTATGAACGACTCCGAAGAAGTCCAGGCCGAAAAGTTCGAAACGTTTATCCGTACTGCATTTAGCCACCCGGCAGTGAACGGCATTGTGCTTTGGGGCTTCTGGGACAACCGCCACTGGGTCAAAAACGGCGGCATGATTGCTTCGGACGGTCGCGAAAAGCCTGCTGCAAAGCGTGTTTACGACTTGTGGCACAAGGTCTGGACAACCGATCTCTACGCCACTGCCGACGAAAATGGCGAAGCCAAGTTCCGCGGTTTCAAGGGCTACTACCAGGTCAACGCTGGCGACAAGAAGTTCCAGATTACCGTGAAGTAATAAAAGTCGACCCCGGAACAAATGCAGCCGAGGTGAACGCTGCGAAAATGCTTGCATTTTCATAGCTGAGCCGAAGGGCATTGTACTTGTACAAATCCGGGGTGACAGGCTCCGCTTGCATTCGTCATTCCGAGCCCTTTACGAGCGAGGAATCCAGTCAAGTTTTAAATCTCACTGGATCCTTCGTCACTTTGTTCCTCAGGATGACGATTTGCGAATACTTTTGTCATGCCGGACACCGTTCCGGCATCGCCATTTACAAGCCGCGTGATGCGGCTTTTTTACTATCTTGCTTTTCATGAAACAGAAAATTCCCGGAATACTCTTTTTACTCGCCATGCCTCTTTCCGTCCTCCTTTACATCAAGGTGGAGGCGCTCTCTGGCTCGGAAATTCTCGGGCTTTTATCTGCTGTCGCGCTGTACGTCGTAGTCGCGCTCGTCATTGCGCTCTTCTTTAATAGCAAGGACAGAACTTAGAAAAGAAACGTCATTCCTCTTCGAGGCTTGATGGCTGCGGTTATCCAATACGAACGCAAGCGCTCGTGCTGTCTAACCTTGCACGTCATTGCGAGCGAAGCGCGGCAATCCATCTAAGTCCAGCGCTTATTCTTCCTTGATTGTATAAGGCAGTAGTCTTATTCCTACAGGGTTCAACTTGGCATGTCCACGGACGTTTGCTGGCAACTGTAGCCCAAAACCTGTTGCTTTAAGGCGATCTTCCTTGATGCCTTTATTCACAAGGTACTCGTAAACAACTGTTGCGCGCGCTTCCGAAAGGGATTGCGGAATCATCGCTTCACCTGGCTTTACGCTGCACTGAATTTCAATGGCGATTTTCTTGTTGTGCCGCATGATAGAAACCACATCGCTTAAAGCCGTGTAAGATGAATTAATCGGCTTGTCTGTGCTCTTGTGGAATTGAATTCGCCTTGCGATTTTGTCGAGGTTCTGCTTTTCTCGAATCGGGCAGCCGTTTGCATCGACTTCGGTTTGTTCAAGTGTGTTCGGACAGTTGTCGAGGTAATCGAAAATGCCATCTTTATCAGAATCCAAAGGGCAACCGATGCTATCGACTGGCGCATTTTCAGGCGTATCAGGGCATTTGTCATCTTCGTCAAATACACCATCAAGGTCATGGTCTAGCCGGCATCCGACGCTATCGACTTTTACTCCTGAAGGAGTCTTTTCACATTTGTCCATAAAGTCCGGAATGCCGTCTTCGTCAGAGTCAATGGGGCAGCCGTACATATTGACAATCTCGTTCGGCATGCTGTTTTGGCACTTGTCCCATTCGTCTGGGACGCCGTCCTTGTCCATGTCCAAGAAGCATCCGTATTTGTTCACGGTGAGTCCTGCAGGCGTATTCGGGCAGGAGTCGAGTACGTTCGGAATGCCATCTTCGTCTGTATCGAGAATACAGCCTTTCTCGTTGACTTCTTCACCGGGCTCGGAATTGGGGCATTTGTCTAGTTCGTTCGGAATGCCGTCGTTATCGTTGTCTCGGATACATCCAAATTCATCGACTGGGTAGCCTTCCTTGGTGTTGGGGCACTTGTCCAGGTGGTCTGGAACGCCATCGCTATCGTGGTCAAACGGGCATCCGTTCTCGTCAATAAGCACTTCTGCGGGCGTGTCAGGGCATCGGTCTAGGTCGTTTGCAATACCGTCGTTATCGTCGTCGGGCGCACAGCGGTACTTGTTTTCTTTGAACGAAAGGCCTGACTTGGGGCATGCGTCCATCTTCTTTTTAAAGTCTTCGATCCTTCCACTGAGGTCAAATGTACGGCTAAACTTGATGGATACGGCCATGGTTGGACTGCCAGGGACAGTGTAAGAATACTTGTGGTCCTTGTTCTTGACAGTGATGGCGTGGCCACGGTGGATCTTTTGCTTTCTGAAAAGGTCCATACCGAGATCGGCATTGATGGAAAGCGTTGTGAATTTCGGAAGTCTTACTTTCAAACCCGGTGAAAATCTCAGCTGGTCATTCAAAAATTCGTGCCAGACGTTTTTAGTGCGAATGTGCGTTTCACCGGAGGTCTCGAGTACAAGAGAAACCCATTCATAGGGGAATAGATTTAAGCCTGAACCCCAGATAAAAATGTTCTCTCCGTTTCCAAATGTTCTGAGATAACCTGCATAGTTGTTCCAGTTGAGGTTCCTATGGATGTTTATCGTCATGTACAATGTTGCTGCGGCGACGAAATCAGATGCAGAATAGGGGTTGGACAATTCGTCTTCGTGAATGTACCAAAGGTGCCTTGGGCGTAACCCCTTTTCGTTTGTTCCGGTAGGGATGAAAACTTCAAGTGCAGCAGCAAAGTTGAACAGATCTCTCAAGGACTGGTTGGGAAGTTGGACCTTGGCTAATAGTCCTATATCTCCAAATCCAAGCCCCTTGAGCTTGGTGTTACCTGCATTTCCGTCATAGTGGACGTTCAGGTTCAATCCGATTTCAAGGTAGTCCAAAATACCATAGCCTACATAACCGAGGACGGAGTTTGATGGGGAGTCCTTGGTAAGCTCGTATTTTTTACCGTTTTCATCCGTCAGGAATCCTTCGATACTGGCGGGCTTACTGCTATTCGCCATTTCGAATCCGCCCATGACGAACAAGTCTCCCGGACTGAGAGTTCGTGCTCCAGGAACATGGATTCCGCTGCTGTTGATGGAAAATCCGGACTGCGCAAACAGAAAAACTGCGCTAAAGAGAAGTGTTGATAGAAATTGTTTCATTTTTCATAAAGAATTTAGACATTTTTTTATGATTATCTATTTGCATTTTAAAATTTATGTATATATTTCACTTCCGAAGTGAGAAACATGAACTCCGCAAATAAATTGCCCCCATGGCATAGAAAGTCGCAAAAGGCGTACAAGATTAACAGGGTGATCATCATCCTGCAAATTGTGACTGCACTTGCGATGTGCGGTGTTATCCTGTATGGTATGAACAGATTGATGCAATAAACTGGAGGAAAGCTTATATGAGTAAGGCTTACTATTGTGGTCGTCGTCCTAAGAGTGATGCGTTCGATGATGCTCCCGATCCGTCTTATTTGGGCGAAGAAGATGATCTGATCAAAGAAGAAGAAGAACCGCAGGAAGAAGAAGTTGACGAAGAAGTCGATTTTGACAAGCCGTCCTTTGGCCGTAACCCAATTTGGTCTGACTACGGCGAGGATATGGATTTCGACCAGTGATATGGTCGAATAAATTACTCAGACTCGGCTTCGCTCTTGCTCTTTTAATGCTGACCGCCTGCGCTTCCAAGCAGGCGAAGCTTGCCGCGTCATCTCAGGGGGAACCTATCCAAGCGGAGAAGGTTTCTATTGATGTACCTACTGGAGTAAATCCAGGTAAGGAAATAGTTGGGGATTCGACAAGGCCCTCTTGGGTCTATTATCAGTATGGCCTTCAGGCTATTGATAATAATCAATGGGCTGTTTCCAAGCATTATCTCGAAGAATCGCTCCGTTTGCTCGTAACCGAGAAGTACGATTCTACAAAGAGTAAGCTTACACGTTCTGAAGATTCTATCTACAAAATGCAGATGCCTGTGCGTATCGTGCAAGCATTAGAAGATGTTTATCCGAACCTTGCAGAGCAAGAGGGGAATGATTCGGCTTCTGTAGATAGCTTAACTATTGATGGTGTTGATGCTTACGACGAAAATGCAGCCGATAGCGCTTCAATTCGTGTTATCGAAAATTTCTTAGATACTGTAGATGCCGGGCGTTTCTCGCTCCCGATTCGTTTTAACGAACGCGTCATGCAAGAAATTTACTACATGACGACTACGGCTCGCGGATTTATTACAAGGTCGCTTACCCGCAAGACGGCTTATGATTCCTTGATCAATGCAAAGCTTGCACAACGACGTATGCCTCGTGATTTGATTTATTTGGCCTTGGTGGAATCCGGCTTTAACGTGAAAGCATATAGCCGAGCAAAGGCTGCCGGCATGTGGCAGTTTATTCCTGAAACGGGTGCCCGCTATGGTCTTGAACAGGACTTCTGGGTGGATATGCGTCGTAATCCTGAACTTGCGACCGATGCCGCTTTGACTTACCTTTCTCGTCTTCATGATGAATTTAACGACTGGCTTTTGTCTATGGCGGCGTACAACTGCGGTGAAGGCCGAATTCGTCGTTTGATTAAGGAAAAACAGGCTGATTCTACATGGGGCAATCGCCCGGTGACGTATTGGGACTTGCAACTCCCGCAAGAGACAATGCATTATGTGCCGAGAATCCTTGCTGCAATGGTGATTGGGCATTATCCGGGACATTACGATGTGCAAATTACTAAGCGCCAGTTGCCTGCTTATGATACCGTTACTGTTTATGATTCGTTTTCGTTCGATGAAATTGCAAAGTTCCTGAAAGTCACGGAAGATACGCTTCGTACTTTGAATATGGAACTCACCATGTGGTGTACTCCGCCAAACCGTGACGCCTATTTGTTGCGCTTGCCTTATGGCACTCGTGCTGCGTTTGTGCAGAATTATGACCGCATGGAAAAGAATGGATTTTCGAGCTGGAAACAGCACAAGGTCCGTAAAGGGGAATCGATTGGCGTAATTGCACAACAGTATGGCGTCCGTGTGGCCGAAATTCAACGTGCCAACGACATGAAAAAGACGAAGCTCAAGCCGGGCCGTACGCTTCTCATCCCGATAAAAGTCGCTCCGCGCAGGTCTACAGGCAAAAAGCCAACGAAAGTCCGTACATATGTGGTGCAACTTGGTGATAATTTGGCTTCCATTTCTCGCCGTTTTGGCGTTTCTCAGGAATCGCTTCGCGTCTGGAACAATATCGAGGCGGGTTATAACGTCAAGAAGGGCGATACTATTTACGTTTCAAAGCCTGATCTCAAGCCGACGAGCTTTATTCAGCAACGTGTTGCGCTCAAAAAAGGTGAAAAATACGTGGTCAAGGCTGGGGATACCTATGCTGATATTGCAAAGAAGTACAAAGTCCCTGTTTTCCTCTTGTTGCAGGCGAATAGCGGGTTTACCAAGCGCCTTACGATTGGTGATTCTTTAGCGATCCCGGCTTATGTCCGTCCGCTGCGTCGGATGTCGGGTGCCGTGGATGAAGGTACTCCAGATGTGGAACCATCCAAGACAAACGATGCTGTTGCAGATTCTAAGAAGTCTAGCAAGACCACTAAAAAGACGGAAAAGACAACCGAAAAGACTACTGAATCGACATCGAAATCTTCTAAGAAGACTCCCGCCAATACGACGATAATCTATACGGTCGAAGCAGGGGATAATCTGTTTGCAATTTCCAAGAAGTTTTCGACAACGGTTGCCGCCATTCGTGAAATGAACGATATGGGCAATTCCTCGAACATCAAGGTTGGTCAAAAGCTCAAGATTCCAGGATCTGCGGCTCCGGCGCCGAGCACTCCGAAGGTCGAAGAGATTACTCACGTGGTCAAGAAGGGCGAGGGCCTTTGGGATATTTCCCGCCAATACGGTGTGACAATTGAAGATATTGTGAAGTGGAACGGCCTTAAAGACACGAAAATCAAGATTAATGAGAAGTTAAAAATCAAAACGACCAAGAAAAACAAGAAATAATCGTTTGTTTTTGAAAAAAAATGTGTAAATTCGTGTTTTTTATGGAATAAATTGGAAAAAATAGTGTAGTTTTAACTTGAAAAATCAAAAATTCATTGGAGTATAATATGAAGAAGAAAATCTTGGCTCTCTGTGCTGCTGGTCTTATTTTTTCCTTGACCGGTTGTGAAGAAACCATGGACCCGAACGACCCGCAGTCTGTTCGTAGATATTTGACGAAGAAGCAGATTGGCTTTACGCCGAACCAGTTCGTCTCTTATGCGGTCAATAGCGATACCGCCAAGATGACTTTGTTCCTCCAGGCTTCCTTTGAAATTGACCAGCCGGCTGATAACGGCAACAACGCCGTCGCTATCGCAGCAAATAAGGGCAACATGATGGTGCTCAACTACTTGTTCGATCACGGCGCAAAGGCTAACGTCAACAACGGCAACGGTGAACCGGTTATCGATAACGCAGTCATGATGGGCAACAAGGAAGTTGTCGTCCGCATCTTGGATCAGCTCAAGAAGGAAGGCGTTGAACCGCAGAACCTCGCTACCGCAGTGCTTATCGCTGCTAAGACGGGTAAGGCCGACATGCTCGAAGTGCTTGCAAACGCTGGCGCTCCGCTTGAAAACCGCAGCCCGGATGGCTATATGCCGATTCATTGGGCTGTCAAGTCTGGTAACTACGATGCTATGATGTTCCTCATCAACAAGGGTGTCGATGTGAACGCCAAGTGCGGTCAGGGTTACTCTGTGCTCGACTGGGCTACGAACGAAGGCTATACTCGCCTCATCAAGGCTTTGAAGAAGAAGGGTGCCAAGAATACTGCAAAGTATAAGATTGACTCTCGTGGCAAATAAGCTAATCTTTTTTGCTTAAAATTTGTCATGCCCGCCTCCGAGCGGGCATCTCCTTTTTATAATCAGTCATACCAGTCTTTTTTGCATGTCATCCCGGCTGGAGCCTGTGCTGAGCGCAGTCGAAGCATGCCGGGATCACCTTTTTATAACCTGTCATGCCCGCCTCCGAGCGGGCATCTCCCTTTTTTTATGTGTAAATTTCTATCTTGTCAAACGGAAAAACAACAGGAGATTTTATGTCTATCCAAGTGATGGTTAATGGTATTCCGGGTAACATGGGCCGCATTGTGGCCGAAACTTGTGTTGCTCGCGGTTTGGAACTTGTCCCGTATTCTTTGACGGGTGAAATTATCGTCGAAAACGAAGCCGAAGTTGCAGGCAAGACGATTCAGCTCTTGAAGCCCTCCAACCGCGAAGCCCGCATTGGTGAAGTGCTTGCCAAGTATCCGAACATGATTTGCATTGACTACACGCACCCGACGGCTGTGAACGACAACGCCGCTTTCTACGTGAATCACAAGATTCCGTTCGTGATGGGCACGACCGGTGGTGACCGCGAAGCTCTTACAAAGCTTGTTGCCGAAGCCAACCATCCGAGCGTCATCGCACCGAACATGGCAAAGCAGATTGTCGCTTTCCAGGCGATGATTGAATTCTTGGCCAAGGAATTCCCGACGGCATTCAGCGGCTACAAGCTCTCCGTTGTCGAAAGCCACCAGAAGACCAAGGCCGATACGAGCGGTACCGCCCGCGCTGTGGTCGGCGACTTCCAGAAGATGGGTTTTGACTTCACCGTCGATGACATCGAAAAGGTGCGCAACGAGAAGGAACAGATGGAACGCATGCACGTGCCCGAAGAATATCTCGGCGGTCACGCTTTCCATACTTACAGCCTTGATAGCGCTGATGGTACGGTTCACTTTGAATTCCAGCACAATGTTTGCGGCCGCAAGATTTACGCCGAAGGCACTGTCGATGCTGTGAACTTCCTTGCCGACCAGATTGCTGCAGGCACCGCAAAGCCGTTCAACATGATGGACGTCTTGCGCTCTGGAAAAATGAGATAAATGCGATCCTATATCCTTCGTCGTTTGCTGCTGATGATCCCGACATTAATCGGGATTTCGTTGGTGTGCTTTATCTTGATTCAGCTCTTGCCGGGAGGACCTGTGGAAGAGCTGATTTCTCGTGCGCAGCAGGCAGCTTCGATGAAGGGTGGCGTGGATGCGTCCAAGGCGCTCTCGCCGGACCAGATTGCGCAAATCCAGGCGTACTTTGGTTTTGACCAGCCTGCGTGGAAACGTTACCTCACGTGGCTTTGGAATGTCCTGCATTTGAATCTCGGAGAAAGCTACACGTACGGACTCCCGGTCTGGGACGTGATTGTAAGCCGTTTCCCGATTTCTTTGTTCTTTGGCGTGACGTCGTTCTTCTTGAGCTACCTTATCTGCATTCCGCTTGGACTCTGGAAGGCGGTGCATCACGGCAGCAAGCTTGATTCTTTTACGAGTGGTCTTATTTTCTCGGGCTACGTGATGCCGGGTTATGCACTTGGCATTTTGCTTATTATCTTCTTGGCGGGCGGTTCGTACTTGGACATTTTCCCGCTGGGTGGGCTCACGAGCGATGACTTCGAGGATTTTACGTTCTTCGGGAAAGTGTTTGATTTGGCACAGCATTTGGCGCTCCCGATATTCTGCTACATGATTAGCGAATTTGCGTTCCTCACGTTCCTCATGAAAAATTCTGCGCTCGAGGAATTGGGCCGCGATTACATGCGAACGGCTTTGGCTAAGGGCCTGAGCTTTAAGCAGGCTCTTGTGCGCCACGCTCTCCGCAATGCGCTTATCCCAATTGCAACCCGCCTTTCTGAAATTTGCACACTCATGTTTGCGGGTGCGCTCCTCATCGAAAAAGTCTTTGATATCGATGGTATGGGGCTTTTGTATTACAATTCGATGGTCAACCGCGATTATAACGTGGTGATGGGGATTATCTTTCTCAGTAGCCTTATGGCGATGGTGGGTCGCCTTTTCAGCGATATCCTTTATACGCTCGTTGACCCGAGAATTAAGTTCTCGTAAGATAGTCTTTAGTCGTTAGTCCATAGTCTTTGGTTTATTGCTAATAACTAGCAACTAATGACTAATAACCTACATTTTCTTTGTCATTTTCCTCTTTCTTATTGTATATTAAAAGCATGCAAAACGATATTATTAAAATTTCTCCGAGTATTCATGAGTTTCTCTTGACTCATGGTTATACTGAAAACTTTACTGTGACTCCCATTGCCGGTGCAGGCTCTGGAAGGCGTTATTTCCGTATCGCTAGCGATGAATGTAAAAGCGTCTTGCAGGTGAGTGCCGAAGTGAATGAAGATTTCAAGCACTTTGTCGAGTATTCCAAGACGTTTAGGGAATACGGCTTGCCGGTTCCGCGCGTTTATTGCGTTGACGAAGAAGCCTGCCAGGTGTTGCAAGAAGACTTGGGCAAACGTAACCTCTTGGATGAAGCTTTCCCGAATGATTCGAAAGTGCTCTCTGGCAGCGTTCGTATTCTGTACCCGGAAGTGATTGATGCACTTATCCAGTGGCAGAATGCAAGCCACCAGCTGTTCAGCCATCACACCGAAATTTGGCTCCGCCGCTTTGACTTTGCCGCCCTCAAGTGGGAATCCGATTACTTTACCGAGAATTATCTCAAGCTCCACAAGGGCATTACGGAAATTCCGGAATCGGTCCGCAATTTCTATTCGCTCGTGGCTGTCTCCGTCGAAGCACAGACGAAGGTCTTGATGCATCGCGATTTCCAGAGCCAAAACATTATGATCCGTCCGAATTCCGAAGTCGCATTTGTCGATTTCCAGGGCGCTCGTCGTGGTTCCATGTTCTATGATATCGCATCGCTCTTGTGGGACCCGTACGTGAGTCTCCCGCTTCCGATGATCAAGGACTTCTTTGAATATTGGCGCAGCCAGTACCGCGGTACAAGAATTTATACGAAGGACGATGCATGGGAAGGCTTTGTGCATGCTAGCTTGCAGCGCTTGATGCAGGCTCTCGGCGCTTATTGCTTCCTCTCCAAGGTGAAAAAGATTGAAAAGTTCGAACAGTACATTGAACCGGGCAAGGCTCAGCTCCGTGTACTGTTTGGCGAATTCAAGCAGATTGCCAAGGCTACAGATCCTGAAGTGTTCAAGTTCATGGATTGGGCGCTTCAGTAATGGCTCTCATCTATACGCGTATTTACGCGCAGCCAGTGGAGTTCAATCGTGCTTTGGGTTACGCTTATGACGCGCTTGTGAAAGGTCCTTATCCGTTCGACGCAATGTCGACATGGAAAGGGCTTTCTGAGCGTGTTGCTCAGGGCATTTATATGGGGCAGGGGCTTTTGCTCCCGCATACGCGCGTTTCTGGTTTGCAAGAACCGTTGATGGCTTTTGTCGTCGCCCGTGAAGGCATTACGGGGATTAAAACTCGTAATGATGAGAAGGCGCAATTTATGTGCGTGCTTCTTTCTCCGGCGGAATCGGCAATGGCGCATACGGTTACGATTGCAAATGTGGCAAAGCGCTTGCTCGACCCCGAATGGAAAGAAAAAGTCCTCGCCACAACCGACGAGGAAGAATTAAAGAAAATGTTCTAAAATGTTACTGGATCTTTCGTGGCTGCGCCACTCAGGATGACGAAGTACATTTACCATTGTACGCTACCGGCTGCATAAGCGCGGTAGCCTTTAAAATCTCCAAAGAATCTTGTGTAGCTTGTTCTAAAGCTGAACCATTCCCATGGAGTCACGCTCAATGTAAATCCAAGTTCCTTGTAGCGAAGCGTCGTCTCTTCGTTCAGGAACTTTTTGTCCATGGCGCTTTCGGGCGTGTGCAAATCCTTGATGTTTCCGCCGAAGGCGGTGTCTTTGGCGACAGCGCCAAAGAAGAGCGTAGCCTTGATAAAGTTGTATGTGGCGGTCAATTCGGTATGGACTTCTTGGCTGTTTGGGCCGAGGTCACAACCAAGGCTTTGGGCGTAGCTCGCGTACGTGTAAGCGTTCCCTTTGTGATGCGTATAAACCCAGGGCTCAATGCGCGTGTATTCAAACATCCAGTTGAGATTCACAGGGCCAATTTCAAAGTTGTCGCGAGCGACGCCGAGCGTTGTGGCCCACTTGTTGCCCCACCAACTGTCGTCAAACATGCTTGTCGGGGATTTCATATCATCCCACAAAAGTTCAGCGTAAAATTCCCAATTCGGGAGAGTTTTCACGCTCAAGTCAAAAGCCAGTGAGATGTTGTCCTGATCGCCTTGCAAGTGTTCCTGAAAAACGTAAGGGATGAAGGGGAGAACGTAAGCCCATTCAAATTCGCGGCCCGTGCTATCGCTATCGGGGTTCGGATTTGTACCAGCCGCTTCGGTGGTGGTGCCGTAAAGCGACGTTTCTGAAATGCCAAGTGTGATTTCTTTCGGGAGGTTCAAGTTCAGGCGGTGCGCATGGAAATACTTGCCAAAGTTCTTCTTTTCGTAGAGCTTGGCGGCATACTGCGTGTATTCAATAGGGCCTAACGTGAACTGGTAGCCAAAATAAGGAGTCGGGGCCGCATCGGAAATACGGCTGGAGCTGTCTTGCCACGGGCGGTAAAAATTGCGTTCTCCACGTAAAATCACGTGGTTACGGCGGGCTGGCCCCCATTCCAAAAAGTCAAATCCAGCGAGCAACTTGACGGGTTCAAGATTGTAGCTCACGTTTGCGGCGAAGAGGTCCCAAGTGCGCTTGTGTTCGCTTTGCTTGTTGTAGGGGAGTCCTTCGTCGGGATTATAGTAATTGAAATTGATGTAGCGGTTTGTGTAGTCCGTGTTGACTTTGACACGGGTATCAAACAGGAACGCGTCGGTGAATTTACCGCTTGCGAAAAGGCGTATGGACATGGAATTGTCGTAATGCGTTTTCGCATTGCTGAAATTTGTGACAGCAAGAGAATCCAGAAGCTGGACGTTGATGTTCAACTCTTTGGTATGCGCCGAATCGGCAAAGGAAATGTGGTGTGGCATGTCGACCGGATGTGCCGAGCAGGTGAGTGCGGTTCCAAAGATAATGCTAAGGATAGACGAGGTCTTGTGCCACGATTGCATTACTTCACTTCCTTGTCTTTTTTCCAGATGCCGATGATGCTCTTGTTCTTGCGGAAGGCAAGCCATAGAGTCGGCCAAATGAGGATGAGGTCGCGGATGAGGCTAGTCCAAGCTTCTGCCTTATCCTGTGCGCCTTCGAGTTCAAAGCAACCGCATGTGATGCCGAGGTCATTCCACAGCGCCCAGGCGAGTGCGATGATGAAACTTACGAACATCCAGAAAATCGCAAATGCCGATTCGCGGACAAACGGCGACACGATCATCGCAAGCCCGAACCAGAATTCAAATTGCGGGTACACGAGTGCAAAGAAGTTGTTCACGAAGTCGAGGTGCAGCGCCGAGAAGAACTGGTATTGCGCAACGAGCGTTGCGAACTGGTGCGGGTCCTGGATCTTGAAAATGGAGGCGAAAATGAACATGCCACCAATGCCTACGCGGCAAAGCGTTTCAAGAGCGCGGATGGCAAAGTCCTTTTGAATCTTGATGGCCGGGAAGATGAGCGCACAAGCGAGAACGATAGCGCCAACGCCAACGTGGATGTTGTAGCGGTATGCCTTCGGCCAAATGTCGAGGAGCCATTCCTGGTCAGTGAACGTGAGAATCGTTTCGGGGAAGCTGATTTCGGCAACGCCGACGGTCACGAAAAATGTCGCCACGAGAAGGAGAACGCCCGCAATAATGGTCTTCTTGAGATTTTCTTTTTCAAAACATGCAATCATGGGAACTCCTTAAAGAACGTCTGCCGGCTTTTCGAGGACATCTTGGGTGCCAATCCAATCGACGGATTTGGCGTCATCGACGCGGATGTTGTTGATGATGGCGAGTGCGATGCTGAATGCGGCAATGCCAAGCAGGACAATCCAATTTAAGGATTTGAGGTAGACGAGGATGTCTTGATAAATCTTCTGAATTCTTTCTTTCATGTTGTTCAATATACAAAAAAAGAACCCACCGTTTGTGATGTGAACCCCGAAAGTTGGACACAACTTTCGGGGTTTTCATGTATAAGAAAC
>NZ_MWQJ01000012.1:0-131867 GCF_002210405.1 Fibrobacter sp. UWB3 | reverse complement strand
ATGATTAAAGTCGATATCGGACAACAAATCTTCAAAAGGAGCGCTCTATGATTTTTGATTTGCAAAAGCACTACACACTCTTTATTCTTCTGGCTTGTTTTTTTGCCGCTTGCAGCGACGACTCCGGTAACGCTCCCGAAGATCCAGCAATAATCTCAGGCAAGACCGTTTCGGGTGTTGCACAAATAACCTCTTTCGAAAAAAATACGACTATTTCCATCTATGAACTTGACAAAGAATTTCAAAAGACGGGAATCGTTTATGAAACTGAAATCGATAACGACCAAGGCGAATATTCAGCAAATGTAAAAGAACTAAAATCACAATACGCTCTCCTGAAAGCGTCCGGCTATTATCACAACTTTACCACAAATAAGCAATCGTTACATAAAATAGCTTTATACGCAATCGTAGACATGAATGACGACGATGGATTCAATATAAACGTGCTTACGCATTTGGCCCACAAGCGAACTATTTACTTGATGACGCAAAAAAAGATGACTATAGAAGATGCAAAAAAACAAGCAGAATCAGAAATTCTCAAGTCGTTCGGCATCAATGAGAAATTTAAAGGAGCCGGAGATTTAGACGTTTCTGAAAACGGAGAGCAAGGTGCTGCGCTATTAGCATTATCTATTTTATTGCAAAATGAAATTTTAAAAGACAACATAGACAAGCAAATCAATGACATCGCCACCGATTTTGAAGAAGACGGAACTTGGGATGATGAAAGAACGAAGGCCCTAATTGCCGACTACTTTTACGAACTGTTCGAAAAAACAAGATATTCGGACATTCAAGACAACATTGCAAGCAAAATTCCATCAATCGAAAAGCCTTCATTCGACAAATACATAAACCATTTCTGGTGGAACAATTACGGACTTAAGGACTGTATAGAAAAACGCAAGAACAATATTGCCCAAAACACGAACTCCAACAGCAGTTTCGCAAAAAAACTATTCATTTGCAGACCCGAAATATGGAGAGGAGCATCCGACAAAGAAAAAACAAAATACTATTGGCCCGACACATTGGACAATTCTAAAGGAAAGGACGGGGATATCTACCGGAACAAAACCGATACGACCGTCTGTTATGTCTATGACGGCAACAAATGGCGAAAAGGCGAACTCAACAATTGTACACTCGGATTAAAAGGTTGTACCAAAGAGCGCCATCTGGAAATCCAAAAAGCCCCAAATGAAAACTGGTACATTTGCAACGAAGAACAATGGATTTCTGAGCACGATTGTGGCAACATTGAATATCTGGACGAAAAATGGAAAAAGACTATCGAAGTTGAAAAAGATACCGCAGGATGGAAAGACACGACGGAAGGAGCAATCCGCAAAGGAAACAAGACTGATGTCATATATATTTTCGACAATAAAGCTTGGCGAGTGGCCAACCTCGTAGAAGCATCTCTTGGAGGATGTACGGAGGACATTCAAGATTCAATCGGTTATGTAAAAATGCGCGACGGACAAGATTATATCAATACTCATGGCAGCAGTTGCTGCACCTCCAATTACTGTGCAGGCCCATTCTTCACACCCGGCCATTACAAATGCAATAATCTTCATTGGGAAAAAGCTGACAAATGTGCAATTGAACTATCCCGATGGAAAAATCCAAAAGAAGGCGACTCTCATATTCAGGAAGAATGCGGCAACAAATGCTACGTATTTGAAGATGGAAAATGGCGTTCAGGAAATCCAACAGAATGCATTCCCGGTTTAGGAGGATGTACAAAAAAATTCAATGGCACAATGAAACACGGGGCCGTCATAGAAGAAGGCTCAGAATGCAACAAATATGGTGAATACGGCGTTTGCGAAGATTCCGTTACAATTGTGGATACCACAACAAAGTCGCCCTATATTTGTACATATCCCTTTATGTATCTCGGCGACGGCTCGATACATGGACATTGGATGCTAGCCTCAGAAGGTGATCTCGAACTTTTTCCTACACTATGCACTTATGATACATACGGCAGGATTTTTTCAGGAAAAAACAATTATTACATCTGCGACAAGATTAGTCCAAAAAAATTCACGTTTAGAAAAGCGACTTCAGATGAACTAGAAGAAAAATGTTCTATTTACAACTATGGCAAATATAAAACATTCAAAGGTTCCAAAGCCATTGCAAAATGCGATGTTGCCGAAAGTAATGCGGAAATACAATTTTACGATTGGACATTCGCAAACGACAAAAATCAAGGCACCATGACAGACCCAAGAGACAGTTCCGTTTACAAAACGATCATTATGGATACACTCACTTGGATGGCAGAAAATTTAAATTATGCGGACAGCGTCAATTATCCAAGCATGCGAAAGCATAATTGGTGCTATAACAACCAAATTGATAGTTGTAAAATACATGGACGTTTATACACTTGGAGTGCTGCAATCGATTCAGTCTATTGGTCAACACAGGGAATAACTTGCGGCTATACAAATAATAGCAAACACACACCTTGCGGATTACCCGAAAGAGTTCAAGGTATTTGTCCTGCAGGCTGGCATTTGCCCAACAGTAACGAATGGAATCAACTACTAGAATGGTTGGAAAAAATAAACATAGAATTTTACCGCAGCGGATTTTCCACAGATCATACCGGGATTTACTTTTCTACGTCCAAGAGCTATGCACTTTTTACAAATATTGAGAACTGGACTTACTTTTGGTCATCCACTGATGTAGAAACAACGAACTACGAAGATGTAATGATGTTGCAGACATCTTCGTATTCAACAAAGCTTGAATCTAGTCAATCAAACGACGCCGTTTCAGTCCGCTGCGTAAAAGATGATTAAAGTCGATATCGGACAACAAATCTTCAAAAGGAGCGCTCTATGATTTTTGATTTGCAAAAGCACTACACACTCTTTATTCTTCTGGCTTGTTTTTTTGCCGCTTGCAGCGACGACTCCGGCAATTCGGCAAGCGATTCCGACAAGACCGTTTCGGGAACGGTTCAAGGACTCATCGCCAAGGGGGCGACCATATCCGTCCACGAACTCGATGAAAAATTGCAACAAACCGGATACACCATCGAATCAGAAGCCACAAATGACCAAGGCGATTTTTCGATAAAGGCAAAAGACTTCACATCGCAATATGCGTTGCTTAAAGCGGAAGGCTATTTACGTAACGATATTACAGGTCAAAAGACATCCATAAACGCAACATTGTACAAATTCATGGACATAAGCGAAAGTGGCAAAGCCAATATAAACGTACTTTCGCATCTGGCGCATAAACGTGCGATATATCTCGTGACCAAAAAACATATGTCTGTGGCAAAAGCCCAAAAGCAAGCCGAATTGGAAGTTCTAAAATCATTCGGCATAGAAGAGGATTTCGACAACACCGAAGACGCAGACCTTCTTGAAAAACAAAATGCCGCTATGCTTGCCATTTCGGTATTGATGCAAGGCTACCTTTCCAATACAGACATTGACGAGCGATTGACAAATTACGCATCCGACATCGAAAAGGACGGCGTTTGGAACGATACAACAACAATAACGGAAATTGCAGACTGGGCTTATAAACAATACCTATATTCAACCATTGATAAAATAGAAAGCCTTCTTGAAGATTGGAATAATACCGTCAATTTATCTGATTTCGAAAAGCATGTGAACCATTTTTGGTGGCACGCCTACGGTCTTGGAAACTGCATCGAAAAAAGAAAGAACGAAATCGTCATAAATACAAATGAAATGAGTGATTATTCAGACATTTTTTTCATCTGCAGACCTGACATTTGGAGAGCAGCCTCCGCCAAAGAAAAAGAAAAATATTTCCAGCAGAATCCTAAAGACGGTGATATTCGATACGATGACGATTTGTCAGTTTGTGAAGTTTATAAAAATGGCACATGGCAAAGAACAAAGAACAGCGATTGCAACGATATAAAATTTTCAACAAGGATTAATTTAGGGATCTGCACCAGCGAACGAGAAAAGTATATAAAAATGACCGACTATGGTGCCTATGTATGCAATGACGAAAAATGGATTACTTTCGATAGTTACATTTACAGCAGAAGGCTAGACATATCTCTCGATGACGAAATACTCAAAAAAAATATCGAGTTCGTAATAGACACTATGTTATGGAAAGATGCTCCAGACGGCACTTTGCGCAAAGGGAACGCGACGGACATCATGTACATTTTCGACAACAATGCATGGCGTGTAGCGACCGTTCCCGAAGCAGTACTCGGCAAATGCACCGAAAAAGATTTAAACATAGCAGGATACGTAAACTTCAATAAAGATCAAGACATAATCAATCTAGACGGTGTCAAATGTGAAATGCGGAACGAGTACTATGAAACATGCTACCCCTCTTACAAAACAGCCTATTACAGATGCGCAATTTCTATCAACTACGAAACAAGTGACACTTCATTTTACTGGGACTACGCTTATAAATATCATTATGACAGTCCTCGCGACGAATCTTGCCCTCTTGACCGATATGATTCCGTCGGCATAAAACTCATCCCGTGGTCAAAAGGCGAAGACGGAGAATCGCGCTGGGGATTCAAATGTAAAAAAAATTGCTATGTATATGAAAACTATAGCTATAGTACAACACAAGGATACTGGAGAAGGGGCGATGTGACGGAATGCATTCTTGGCCTTGGCGGGTGCACTTCAAGGCGTGACGGCGAAACCGGTTTTGGCCCCACCATAAGAATAATACCATACCAATATTCTTGCGATCCCGGCGATGATTGTTCAAGATCAGCAGAAATCACAAGCAATACGCAACAACAATATGTCTGCGACACCCATGCAGACGATAGACTATACGATTACGAGAACCCCTGGGTATTGGTCAAATAATTCCTGCTCAGTGTTTTCTACTAATATGTAAGCAGGCATACAATCGCGACAATCCATTTTTTCTATCTTTGTTATTCAAAGAGTGTGTTTTGTTGATCAAGGATTGATTAAATGGCGTCTGCAAAAAAAGAAGAAACCGATCTTTTTGACATACTGAAAGATCTTGCAAAAAACTGGAGAATCATGATTCCATGCATCATCGTCGCTGGAATCGTTGGTGTTTTTGTCGCCATGTGGATCCGCCCCATTTATAAGGTGGATGCATTACTCCAAATAGAAACCAAAAGCAACAAAAGCGTCGGTCTCATGGGCGGACTCCCGAGCCTGTTTGCAAGTTCAAGCCCAGCCGAAACCGAAATTGAGCTCATCAACAGCCGTCAGATTATCGGAGACGCTGTTGAAAAGATGTATTTGCAATACGAAGCAAACCCCATCAACGTCATGGATCGCCTGCTGCACCGCGAAGGCCGCATGGAACTGAACCAGTACGAAATTCCATGGGACAAGATTCCGGAGGACGAAAAAATCAAGCCATGGATCGCCGAAGCAACGGACAGCACATCGTTCAAGCTCATCGACCACAACGATAAAGAAGTCTTGAGCGGAACGGTCGGGGAAACATACCATTTCATCTACGCCGGCGATACGGCAACGTTCAGCGTTTTCAACATGAAGGCAAGGGCCGGGCAAAGATTCGAACTTTTCAAAAGAACCCGTCTTGACGCCATCTCAAAATTCAAGAGCGCATTTGACGTTGGCGAAAAGGGCAAAAAGACCGGCATCCTGGAATTCAGCTATCAGGACATCTATCCGGACCGCGCCACCAAAATCCTGAACGAAATTGCAACATCTTACTTGAGACAGAACGTCGAACAGCGCAATGCCGAAGCTCAAAAAACGCTTGAATTTTTGGAAAAGCAATTGCCCGATGTCAAAGCCCAGATGGACAGTTCGCTCCTTAAGTTCAACACCTACAGAAACAAGGTCGGCTCTGTCGATATCGATGCCGAAACAAGACTTATCTTGGAAAAGCGTAACAGGCTCCAGCAAAACCTTCTGGACCTCCAGCAAAAAAAGCAAAGCGCCATCCGTTTGTTCCAGCCGGAACACCCGACAATCAAGACTCTCGAAGAACAGGAAAACAACCTGAAGCGAGAACTTGCAAGCACGTCAATTGCAACGAAGAAACTCCCGAACACGCAACAGGAAGTGTTGAAGCTCACCAACGAAGTGGACATGAGCAAGATCATGTACACGACGATGCTCAACAACATTCAGCAGCTTAAGCTTGTTTCCGCAGGTGAAGTCGGTTCTGTCCGCATCATCGACTTTGCCGAAGAAGTGACGCGCCCCGCAAAGCCAAAGAAAAGCTTGATCGTCTGCGTAGCCTTGTTCCTCGGATTCCTTTTGGGCGCATGCATTGCAACGCTCAAGAGCAAGCTCAGTAACGGCGTCCGTGACGCACACTTCATCGAACGCGAAACTGGCTACAGCGTTTACGCCAAGGTCCCCAAGGGCAACCCCAAGGGCACAAAGGGCACACGACCGCTCGCCGTTGTCGAACCGGACGATGTCGCTGTCGAATCGCTCCGTACATTGCGCAGTTCTCTGGAATTCAGCATGGACGACGGAAGTAGTCCGATTATCGGCATCAGCGGTCTCATTCCAGGCGTCGGCAAGAGCTTCATCTCTGTGAACCTCGCCGCCCTTTACGCAGGCTTGGGCAAGAAGGTCCTGTTGATCGACGCCGACCTCCGCAAGGGCCGTCTGCACAAAGAATTCGGCATCAAGCGCGGCAAGGGCCTCTCGCAGATTCTTTTGCACACAGCCACATTTGAAGAAGTTGTAAGCAAGACGGAAGTCGAAAATCTTGAAATCATTCCATGCGGCATGGTCCCGAGCAATCCTTCTGAACTGCTCGGCTCCAAGCGCTACTTAGACCTCATCGATGAACTCAAGAGCAAATACGACTTGATCATCATCGACACCCCGCCTATCATGCTCGTCACCGACGCAGCCCTCGCCTGCCGCGTCGCCGCCCAAATTGTCATGGTCATCGAATACAACAAGCACAGCATCGATGCCATCCAGGACGGTATGAAGCAGCTTCTGAAGGGCAACAATACGGCCCATGCAAGCTTTGTCATCAACAAGTACGAGCACGGTCACAGCGACGGCTATGGTTACAAATACGGGAAGTATTAAGGGATTCATCAAGAAATTCCAAGCCCATCCGGCTTGGCATTTCTTTTTAATCGTTTTCATTGCAAGAACAGTCCAGCTCGGACAGCTTTACTTTTTCAAGACGCCTTCGGGCGGCGCATTTGTCGAACGTGCCGCACTTGGATTTTTTTGCGCCCTGATTGCAGACTTTGCAGCCATAGCCATTCTCACATCAATCTTTGCGCTGAGCACGCTCGCCAAAGGCAGGCTAAGAACCGTCTTTTGCAGCGCCACCGCAGTAATCACATGGGTTTACCTCGCCGCCTGCGCCTCCAATGACCAAATTTTGCGCTGGATGGGGCAGCACCTGACATTTTCGTTCTTGTCGACATATTCTGTTTCAAGAATGGATTCGACGCTTGCATTCAATGTCATTTACGATGGGCTTTTTAGTTTTGGCTTGACCGCCGTCATATTGCTGTTGGTCCTCTTCTTCTTTTTCCGAGTCCTCAAAAAAGGAAAATCCGTAGACGTTCCTAAAATCACAACCGCAGGATTTGCAACAGTTCTTATCGCAATCGCATGCGTATGCGGCAACGCCCACAATTTCTTCAAGCCCTGCCACATTCGCTGGCAGCTAATCCAGCCGCCCTACATTACGCTTGCCGACGAACTCGAATACATCAGGGAACACAGTCAAAAGCCCGAAAATTTCGATACCGGGATTGCACTTCTCGGAGGCAATGCGCAAAAGGAATTTCCGTTTTTCCACGCGGTAAGCAACGAAGATTCCCTCGCCGAAGCGTTCAAGCAGAAGCCCATGGCCGAAAAGAAAGACGTCATATTGCTCTCTCTAGAAAGTTTCCGCGGATGGGCCGGCGACTTTAGAATCGGGAAAAACTGCGAACGTATGCCAAACCTTTGCAGGCTCAGCAAAGAAGGAACGACATTTCCATACACCTATAGCGTAGGCTACCCCTCCACCGAAGGAATGCTCGGCCTACAGCTAGGCATCTGGAGCCACCCGAACAAAGTATTTCTCACAAGCCTCATGAATACAAGATCAAGGGCACTGCCCGAGATTCTTGGGAAATTCGGCTACCACAGAATCGTCATCACCGCCGCAGAACCCAGTTTTGACAACTTTACGCCCTGGTTTGAAAAATGGTTTGACAGAAGCGAGTACAATCCCAAAATCAATACGGACATTCCGCTCGCCGAACGATTCAAGGAAATATACACAAGCAGGCCTGATGACAAGCCCCTTTATTTTGAATGGATCAACTTTGTCACACATACCCCATTTAACGTTCCAAGTTCATACGCAGAACCAGCCGCCACCTCCGATGAACGTTACGCGCAGGCCACAGCATATCTGGATAGCGCCATCGGCATCATTCTCGATGCAATCGAAAAGAGCCCAAGATCAAACGAAACGATTATTGTCGTCACGGGCGACCACTCCATAGCAGGCGCAAAGTCCCAAGAAAAACTGAGCGAGCTCGGAGAGGCAAACAGCGCCTACACATGGACATCATTTATCTGGAAAGGTACAGGCATTGCCGACAGTTTATCGATAACAAAGCCGGTATCTCATGTAGATTACGCGCCAACCATTCTCCATCTTCTCGGGATTGAAGCCTCCAACCATTTCGTAGGACACAACATCTTTAGCGAAGAGACGCATAACGTCATATCGTTCCGGCACAAAGACGCCATTCTCCGAAACGATTCCATTGCAAAATTCGTGAAAGTCGGTAGCCCTTCATTTACGCACGCCCGAATACAGAGCAAAACTCCCGACTGGGACACAACGGATGTCATCGGCGGATTTATCGCCGAAAAGAAAATCAATAGAAATATCGATTTGCAATCAAAAGCCCTCCTGGACGCCATGGATTCGTGGGTCTGGGTGCTGGACAAAAACCTGCTGATGCCATAAGCCATGGCATTTTCTAAATTGCAAACCATATACGTATAGCGAGTAAAATGGCAGACAGTCTAAAAAAGAAAACCGCAAAAGGCGTTGTATGGAGCGCCGTAGAAAGATTTTCGACTCAAGGAATCCAGTTTCTCTTTGGAATCGTCCTTGCTCGATTGCTGACGCCCAATGATTACGGCGTTATCGCCATGCTCACCATATTCCTCGCCGTGAGCCAGACTTTTATCGATAGCGGGTTCAGCAACGCCATTATCCGCAAAATAAACCGTACCGAAGAAGACATGGCAACCATGTTCTTTTTCAACATCGGCATGTCACTGGCCTGCTATGCGGTCATTTTCCTTGCGGCGCCATTTATCGCAGACTTTTACGAGATGCCCGAACTCACGTTGATCCTCAGAGTTCTCGCCATTAAAATAATCTTGCAGTCCTTCAACGCCGTGCAGACGACAATGCTGGTGATCAAGCTTGACTTCAAGAAACAGGCAAAGATTTCCTTATGCTGCGCCATCTTTTCTGGAATCGTGGGAATCGTCTTTGCTTACCTAGGCTATGGCGTATGGGCACTCGTCATTCAGGCGCTTCTCGGGACACTCCTCCTTTCCATTTTGTACTGGATGATTGTGCGCTGGCGACCGACATGTTTCTTTTCCAAAAAATCTTTCGGTTACCTTTTTTCGTTTGGCTCCAAGCTTTTAATCTCCGGGCTTCTCGATACCGTCTACAACAACATTTACCCGCTCGTCATCGGAAAGTTTTACACGCCGGCGCAACTGGGAAGTTATTCAAAGGCAGAACATTTTGCTCAATTTCCGTCCCAGAACATCATGCGAATTTTGCAGCGCGTTTCTTACCCGGTTTTAAGTTCTCTGCAAGAAGAACCTGAACGCCTCAAAAAGAATTTCCTGAAATTTCTGGATTATTCAACATTGCTTATTTTCCCACTCATGATTGGGCTCCTTGCACTGTCCAAGCCATTGACATTGTTTATGCTAACTGACCGTTGGGCAGACATGATTCTCCCACTGCAACTGTTATGCATTGCCATGATGTGGTATCCGGCCCATGCCATCAACCTGAATCTTTTACAGGTTCTTGGGCGCTCGGATTTGTTCCTCAAGCTTGAAATTATCAAAAAAATCGTAGGCATCGCCATCCTTTGCGGAACATTGCCTTTTGGAATAACGGCTCTTTGCCTTGGGAAAATTGCCGACGCATGGATTTCCCTAATCATCAATACTTACTATTCCGGTTCGCTAATGAAAGCTGGATTCCTTGCCCAAATGAAATTCATGATGCCGACATTTTTGAATTCATTGGCCATGGGAGCTATCATTTTAGGCGTAATCCACCTTTTACCGGAAAATCTATACTCTCTTCAAATAGGGGTAGGCTTTGTCGTCGGCACCTCCTATTACCTGCTAATCAACTGGCTGTTCAATAGAGAAAAAATGTCAGAAATGCTAGACTTGCTGAAACGGAAAAAATAAGGATTGAACATGTTCCATCAGGAGAAAATAACATATTGGAAGCACTCGCTTAAAAAGGCAGTCCTAAGCACGCCCTTTCTTGTTTTTGTCATTTTTGCATTCGCCCTTTTTCTAAAATGTTACCTATTCAACGCCTTCGCCTTTGAAAGCTTTATACCGGCTCACAAAAAATTGCGGTACCTGGCAGCAGCCTTCTGCGGCATGATTTCAGCCTCAACTTTTATCGCCGCATTCACAATCTTATTCAAAAAGAACATCTGGTCCATTGTCGTCTCGGCCTTGTTTGACATTTGGTGTATCGCAAACCTCATTTACCTCCGCTGCAACGGTTTTTTCATAAACTACGACGCCATCAAGCTCGTAGACCAGTTAAATGGGTTTGAATCATCCATCTTGTCGGCCGTCAATTTTCAATTATTCCTATTCCCCATCATCACCATCATCTATTCCATCTTACTTTGGAAACTGAACAAAGAGAAATCTGTCGCTAGCAACTTCAAATGGAGACTCGTTTCTTTTATCACAGTCCTTGCGCTCACATTCCTTTTCGTGGCCCCGCTATCGCATATCACTAAGTCACACGAAGTAAAACGCGTTTGCAAGACACACGATATCATTTTGACGACCGCGCATAAAGCGTGCCTGTACTTTATGCCATTCTGCACCATACATGCAGAAACCCAATGGACCCCGACGGGCCTACAAGTATTCGATGAAGAAGGATACATTCGCAACCAAAGCATTCTCGCCTATTTGCCAGCCATTTTCGTCGCACAGATGAACCGCGAATATATCACCCTTACCGACAAAGACATAAAGGATCCTGATTTTCAGCATGTTTTTTCAAAATCTACAAGCACGAAAAAAGCAAGTCGAAATCTCATTATCATCCTTGTAGAGAGTTTCGAAAGTTGGTTAATCACGAACAACGACAAACTATCTTCGCCAATACCCAACATTGTTAAATTCATTCAAAGCAACAATGTGCTTTTTGCGTCAAAGGTGAAATCCCAAATACGGTACGGGAGCTCTGGAGACGGACAAATGATACTGAATACAGGACTGCTTCCCATTTCTACAGGAGTCGCTTGCATTTCGTATGGCAGCAACGCTTACCCGAACATCGCCAGTTTCTACGAGCATTCAGCAATAATCAATCCATGTCAAAACAATGTGTGGAACCAGAACCAGGTAACCAGAAGTTACGGGTACATGCAGCAAATTAGGGCAAAAACCGAAACCGACACGGCATCCATAGCAACGCTTATCCGCTACACCGATACGGCAACAGTACCCTTCCTTGCCCACGCCATCACAATCGACACCCATCTGCCATTCCGCAAGGGCGAGAACAACAAGCTGGGCCTATCAGAAAAAACACCCAAGATTCTGAGCAACTACATCAACGGCTTTGCCTACACCGATTCCATACTTGGAATATTCCTAGATAAATTCAAACAAGATTCGGTCCTGCAAAATTCCATCATCCTCATTACCGGAGACCATACCATATTAAATAACGAGAACTTAACTTCCCTCAGAAATTATGCTAAGGAAAACGAGCTCGAGTTTGACGGTCAAAACTACGTTCCGCTCATCATCTATTCCCCGGATTTCAAGAAAAGCACTTTCATAGACGAAGTCACTTACCAGATGGACATTTTCCCGACTATACTTCCGCTAATCAACGAGGAGGATTATTTCTTCAAGGGATTCGGTGTCAATCTGTTGGACAGCGCCGCAAGACATTCCAGATACTATTCCGAAAATACAGCCTATACCATTTCCGAGAAAATCATCAGGAACGACTATATTTCGCAAATCAACGGAAGCGACGACGACTAAAAAGAAACAATTACTAGATTTGATTTGAATAATTTCCCAGGAACCTGAGCCATGAACGAAGAAAAATTAATCACCGTAACCTCGCCACTTCTACCGGACTTGAATGATTTCAAGACCATGTTGGAGGACATCTGGAAACGCAAATGGCTCACCAACAATGGCCACTACCACGAAGAACTTGAAAAGGCCTTAGCAAACTACCTTGGTGTAAAGTATATCAGCCTGTTCACAAACGGAACGCTCCCGCTCATCACGGCACTCCAGGCCATGCGAATCACGGGTGAAGTCATTACGACACCATACAGCTTTGTCGCTACGACGCATTCCATCTGGTGGAATGGCCTCAAGCCCGTTTTTGTCGATATCGACGAAGCAACCGGCAATATCGACCCAGAAAAGATTGAAGCCGCCATTACGCCGCACACGACAGCCATCATGCCTGTCCATGTTTACGGCACGCCCTGCAACATGAAGCGCATCCAGGAAATCGCAGACATTTACGGTCTAAAGATTATCTATGACGCCGCACACGCCTTTGGAGTACGCGTCAACGGAGAATCCGTGTTGAAAGCAGGCGATATGAGCACCCTCAGCTTCCACGCCACAAAGGTCTACAACACGATCGAAGGCGGCGCCCTGATCTGCCACGACGAAGCCACCAAGAAGCGCATTGACTATCTCAAGAACTTCGGTTTTGCCGACGAAACGACCGTCGTTGCGCCAGGTATCAACAGCAAGATGGATGAAATCCGCTCGGCATACGGGCTTTTGAACTTAAAGCAAGTCGATTGCGCCATCGAAAAGCGAAAGGCCATTGCAAACAAGTACAGGGCTGCGCTAAAGGACATCGCCGGAATCCGATTCCTCCCCGACATCGAAGGAGTTCGCCACAACTACGCCTACTTCCCAATTTTCATTAGCGAAGAATATGGCGTTAGCCGCGACGATCTTTACACATTGCTGCAAAAGCACAACATTTACGGACGCCGCTATTTCTACCCGCTCATCAGTACGTTCAGCGCCTACAAGGGTCTGGATTCAGCAAATCCGGCGAACTTGCCTGTCGCCCACAAGTTGGCAAACCAGGTCCTTTGCCTCCCCATGTTTGCAACGCTCGATGACGAAGGCGTAAATAGAGTAATCGAAGTCATTACCAATAAGAAATAATTGCAATGTTTGAACTCATTAAAAAAGTCGACCATGAATGCGGCACCCCGTTTTACTTTGTGTACCCAGAGCGATTCGTCAATAACTTGCAATCGTTCCGCAAGGCATTTACGGATATATACCCAAACTTCATTCTTTCTTATTCATTCAAGACGAATTACACACCGCCCCTTTTAACGCTAGCCAAGGCAAACAATGTTTATGCCGAAGTTGTATCCACCATGGAATACAACATGGCTATCCAGCTGGGGTATCCGACAGATCACATCATTTTTAACGGACCTGTCAAAACTATAAATGACATAGACACGGCGACCCGGAACAATTCCATATTGCAACTAGATAGCGCTTATGAAGTTGCTCTTCTATTGGAATTACAGCAAAAGAACCCCGGTCACACCATTAGCGTTGGGCTCCGAATCAACATGGAAATCAAGAATGATTCGGGAGAATCCTCAATTCAAGCCGGGCTACACGAAAGTCGCTTTGGTTTCACAAGCGATCTTTTAAAAGACATCATACCCGTCCTGAAAAAAAACAACATAAAGATTATATCGCTCCACGGACACACTACATCATCTGACAGGACGGTCAAAAACTACCAGACCATAGCAAACAGGCTCCTTTCGGTCTGCAAGGAATTTGACTTAGACGATGTCCAGTACCTAGATGTAGGCGGCAGCTTTTTTGGGGCAGCACCTGAAGAAATTGACGTATCGCGCAAGCCCCAGTACAAAGACTACGCGCAAGGCATTTGCGATATCATGCTAAGTGACTCCTGGTTCCAGGCGCACAAGCCATACATTGTCATAGAGCCGGGTTCAGCCGTAGTTGCCAATGTTTTTGAACTGGTGACAAAGATTGTCCAGCACAAGCAGGTATGTGGCAAAAATTTTGTCGTCGCAGACGCAAGCCAATTCCAGGTGCGAACGTTCTTGAGCAACAACTGTCCTTTCTGTACATTCAGCGAAAACGCCGATGAAGAAACGATTACGGCAGACATCGTCGGATCGACGTGCATGGAAGTGGACAAAATCGCAACTGAAGTAAAGCTCAACCACTATTCCCATGGTGACTATATCGTCTTCAAGGGCGTAGGTGCCTACAGGCAAAATCTCACCCCGCTTTTTATCAATCCCCAATGTCCAATTATAAAGCAGGACTCACAAGGGAATCCTGTCATCATCCGGAAAAGACAAAACTTAAATACAATTCTTAAACACCTCGGATACGAAGGTTTTTAACTATGAACATCCTAATTACTGCAATTGGCTCCATGTCTGCAGCCTGCGCCATTTCCAAGCTCAAGGAAAAGGGGCACTTTATTGTCGGTTGTGACATATATCCAGGCGAGTGGCATCACGAAACCAAGCTCTGTGACGTATTCATCCAGGCTCCATTCGCAACAAAAGAAGACGTATATTGTCAATTCCTTGTAGACACCTGCAAAAAACATAACTTGCAATACATCATTCCACTTACGGACCTAGAAATCGACGTCATCAACAGGAACAGGTCTTATTTCAAGGATACCGGAATCCATCTCTGCATGCAAAGTGCGGATGTACTTGTCCTTGCCCGAGACAAGTACGCCCTCTACAATTTTTTCAAAGACGATCCATTCGTTCCCTCAATCAGGACATTCAAATTCAGCAACCTCCCGGAAACCATTGATTTCCACTGCGTTGCCAAACCGTTTAACGGAAGAAGTAGCGAAGGCCTGCTCCTTGATGCGACAAGAGAACAACTGAACGCCATCAAGAACAAGGATGTCTACATCATCCAGGAAATGATTGACGGCGAAGTCTTTACAGTGGACTACTGCCGTTCATCAAAATTTAGTACGGATGTCGCCATTCCGCGTCAGGAACTTCTAAGGACAAAGAACGGAGCAGGCACATCCGTAGAAATCACGCCGGATGATTCCTTGATTGAGCTCACACGCCACATCGGCAGTAAGCTCAACATCAATGGATGCGTGAACATGGAATTCGTCGAGAATAACGGGAAGTATTACCTTATCGACATCAATCCCAGGTTTTCAGCAGGAGTCGCCTTCTCAGTGCTCTGCGGCTATGACATGATCAACAGTCACATGGCTTGCATGGAAGGGAAGGAAATTCAAGGCCAGATAAAACTTACCAAACAAATTATCATCAAAAAATATATTGAAGTCATCCAATGACAACAAATACAAAGCCACGAGAGTCCATTCTTTGCACAACATTCAAATAGAAAATTTATGAGAATCGCCCACATAAGCCTTGACGAAAAATTTATCGATTGCGCCATCAATCAGTTCAGCCTCCTGAAAGGCGTCGACTCCGTTTTTTGCGTAAAGACTGAAAATAGCACTCTCAAGTACATCAAAAGTCCAGACGTCAAGTTGTTCCAGACTTTCGATGAAATTGTTGAATTTATAAACAACGATCATTTCGACTACGTCGTTTTACACTCTTTCTGCATCCCGCAAAACAAGGTTGAATCTTTAAACGTTCCTATTCTCTGGAACTCTTGGGGATACGACATTTACTCCGACGAAAGCAGCGTCTTGGCAAAACCGATAACGCTCTCCTTGTATAAGCCTAAAACGAGAGCAGCGGCCAACATCAAGCCTAAAACATTGCACGACCGCATTCTAATTTTAGCCCACAAATTCGGGATTGTTTCAAAGCGCCAGAAAAAATACGATGCGCTGATAAGTAAAATTCCTTACTTGTCCGTTGTTCTCCCGATTGAATTCGACTACATCCATAAAAAATACCCGCACTTTAAATTTTTCCCGTTCCGCTATATCGATCCCTCTGACTCGATCGCCTTCACGCCATACACAAAGGCAACGACATCCATTCTTCTTGGAAACAGTGTAGACCCGACAAACAACCATATTGATATTTTATCGATTCTCGAAAAGAGGAATATCCAATGCACGGTCTACATTCCCATCAGCTACCCAAGCAATCAGGAAACGTACAAAAAAGCGCTGAAGTCGTTTGCAGCAACATTAAAGACCGTCAAAGTTCGCTTTTTAGAAGACTTTATTCCAAAAGAAGAATACTTTAAAATCATTGACGAATGCAGTGTCGCCATATTCGGGCATATCCGCCAGCAAGCAGTCGGGAATATATTCAGGATGCTCTACACCGGAAAGAAAATCTTGATGTACAAGGACTCCGTTGGCTATAATTACTTTAAGCAGCACAATGTAAAAATTTTCAATATCGAAGATGACCTACATCAAGACTTTTTCGAAAAACCTCTCGATATTGAGTCTCAAAAAGCAAATTACACTTTTGTTCTTAATGATGAAAATTTCGAAACCTATATAAAATCGTTGCAAGGATTTTTCGACAACATCACCAAGGTTTAAACAGAGCTTATGCAATATAATTTTTCCATTATTATCCCGCACTACAACATCCCGCAGTTGCTAATGCGCTGTATAAGCTCCATTCCACAGCAAAACGATATACAGGTTCTCGTCGTTGACGATTGCAGCAATTCCGATTCCGTCGCAAAACTTAAAGAAATGGAATCGCAATTTCCGTGGATCCAGTTCATTTACCAAAACAAAAATCTTGGCGGGGGCGCCGCAAGAAACAAAGGGCTTTCTTTAGCCACAGGCAAGTACGTTCTTTTTATTGACGCCGACGATTATTTCAACTACTGCATCCGTGATGTTTTCCAGCAGTATAAAGACAGCGATAACGATATTATTTTCTTCAACGCCATTTCGATAGACTCTGATTTGTACACACAAACCTATCGGTGCAGCCACATCAACAAGATTTTCGAGCTCTACAAAAAAGACCCCGCCAAAGCAGAATTCCAAATGCGCTATGCATACGGGGAACCCTGGGGAAAACTGATCCGCCGAGATTTCATAGAAGAGCACGACATCAGATTTGAAGAAACAAAAATCCATAACGACACCCAGTTCTCGTACATGGCCGGCTATTACGCAAAGAAAATCGCCGTAGACATGCGAGCACTCAACTGCATTACAAGCCGCGAAGGAAGCGTTTCCAAACAAATTTCCAATGACCGCCTCGAAACAAGAGTTCAGGTTTTTGCAAAGCAATTCCAGTTCTTGCACCAGAACCATATTGAATATTTGGACGATCGCATATTCCTCACCTTTGATTACTGTGAACAAAACCACTTGAAAGACGAAGAACAGGCATGTTACAAGATTGCAGAGGAGTTCGGATTAAGCAAGAGCATTCTGCAAAAAAAGCACCGTCGCATAAAGCTCAAAAGGAAAATCAAATCCCTGAAAAAGCGACTGTCCAAAATAAAGAAAATCATTTAAAAAGCTATATTGCCTATTATGAATCATTTCGACTACCTCATTGTCGGTTCCGGTCTTTATGGCGCGACATTCGCCTACCGTGCCGCCAAAGCCGGGAAAAAAAGCCTTGTCATCGACAAACGCCCGCATTTGGGTGGGAATGTTTACTGCGAAAATATTGAAGGAATCAACGTACACAAGTACGGAGCCCACATTTTCCATACTTCAAATAAGCGCGTATGGGACTTCGTAAATTCCATTGTCGAGTTCAATCGATATACAAACAGCCCCGTCGCCAATTACAAAGGCAAGCTTTATAATCTGCCGTTCAACATGAACACTTTCTACCAGATGTGGGGTGTCACGACACCGGCAGAAGCTTTGGCAAAAATCGAGGAACAGAAAGCAGATGCCCTCGCCGCACTGAACGGCCGCGAGCCAGCCAATCTCGAAGAACAGGCGCTCACGCTTGTCGGCAAGGACATTTTTGAAAAGCTCATCAAGGAATATACCGAAAAACAGTGGGGCCGCAAATGCACGGACCTGCCCGCATTCATCATCAAGCGCCTTCCGGTCCGTTTAACATTCGACAACAATTACTTTAACGACAAATACCAGGGAATTCCCATCGGGGGCTACAACAAGCTCATTGACGGGATGCTCCAGGGAATCGAGACTCTTACTGGCGTAGACTTTTTCAAGGAATACAAGGACAACTGGCGAAACATCGCAGACAAGCTCGTCTTTACAGGAGCCATTGACGAATTCTTTGATTACAGATTCGGCAAGCTCGACTGGCGAACCGTTAGTTTCAAGACCCGTAGCGAAGACACGCCGAATTTTCAGGGAAATGCGGTTGTCAACTACACTTCGCATGACCAGCCCTACACACGCATCATAGAGCACAAGCATTTCGAAATGTTCGGTAACGACGTCTACGCTTGCCCCAAGACCGTCGTATCGGAAGAATATTCCACGGAATACAAAGAAGGCATGGAGCCATACTATCCCGTGAATGACGAGCGCAATAACAAGCTGGCTGAGGAATACCGCAAGCTTGCCGAAAAAGAACCGGATATCATTTTCGGTGGACGCCTCGGGCAATACAAATACTTTGACATGGCGCCCGTCATTGAACAGGTGCTGAATATCGAAAACATTTAATAATTGCAGAAAACCACATGACCCACGCAAATGTCAAAATTCTTGTCTGTTGCCACAAAAAAGATATCATGGCAACCGAAGCGCCCTATTTCCCGATCCACGTTGGAAAAGCTCTTTCTGACAAGGATTTAAGCATACAGCCCGACAATGAAGGCGAAAACATTAGCCACAAGAACCAAAGCTATTGCGAACTGACCGGGATGTACTGGGCTTGGAAAAATCTCAAGAATGTAGACGTCATTGGTCTTTGCCATTACCGCCGCTATTTCGACTTCCATAATCAATGTCGAAAAGGCTTTCCACAAACAAATTTCCCGACCGAAAAGTTTGAATCCCTGGACTTGTCAATTCCTCAAAAATACATCGACAAGGTAAGCGAAGGGAAAGTCATCGTTGCAAAGCCAAAACTTTACACCAGGACGCTTGTCGACGACTACTGTTTCAATCACATCAGTGAAGACTTGCGAACGCTAGAAAAAATAATCGTCGAAACGCAACCTGAAAATATCCGAAGAGCCTATTTCAATATCATGATTCAAGGCCATAAGCTAAGGCACTTCAACATGTTCATTATGAAATGGCAGGATTTCGATCAGTACTGTTCCTGGCTCTTTCCGCTTTTAAAATCCATCGAAGAAAAAACGGACATCAGCCATTACGACAGCGTTCAAAAAAGAATTTACGGCTACATTGCAGAAAGGCTTTTCAACGTATGGCTGGAAGCCCAGAAAAAAGATCTCGTTGAACAGCCCGTCATCTGGTTTACCGAAGCAAAAGACAATTTGCTCCACTACAACATCATCTCTTATAAGTTAAAGGAGTTGAAGAATTCCTTGGCATTCAAGTTGCTGTTGCCAAGGTTTCCGCCCAAATCCTTTAACCTAAAGTGATTTTCGTTCCGTCAAAAATTACAGTTCAAACCAAGCGTTTACGCTTTTCCCGGCCTCAAGATTTTGCGGGAAATTCACGATAACAGAGTAAGCCAAAGAAGGCTTGCTCTTTGTTATTTTTTCAACGGTAATCTTCATATTCTGCAGGTTCTTTGTCGGATCGGCCAATACAAAATGCATTTCCGAACCGTTCTGTCTCATCAAGAATGTGCAAGGAGCCGAGAAGCTGATACGATGCGATTTCAGTTCGATCGTCTGCGGTTCATACAAGGTGCCTGCGACATAAGATTTCGGAGTATAGCGAATCACTTGCGCTTTTGAATCATTGGCAAGAACTTCAATATCTTTCTTATTTATCCATTTCGGGAACTGTTTGCTTCCGACATTCATTTCGATGGCATAAGCGTAGCTCTCGTCCTTGGGCGTTACACCATGCACACGCACAATAGTAATAAGAGAATCGCTTTCATCACCCTTTTGCGTGCCAATGTTTTTCCAAGAGCCCTTTCGATTCTGAGTCTTTACGTAGATGGGCTTTCCATCCAAGCTCTTATAGCCAATGCTATCGTGCCACACCGCATTAAAACTATAGACAGAATCCGTGACCTTGGTCAATTTTTTATCGCCCAGGACCGCCGTTCTAAAATAGCGCTGGTCCAAGGTCGTCAAGACTTCATTGTCTAAATTGCTTTTGATGTCTGCACCAAGAGCCACGACTTTATTGTCCAAAAAGATCCAGCTTTTGCGCCCTTCCAGTCCCGGCCTTTTACTTTCCATCGATGCAACGCCAATGTTTTCATCGCCAAGACCGCCAACAAATTCAGACTTGTTCGTCAGCTGTTTATCTTTCTGCGCCGATACACCGTAGCTAGTCACTCCAGGAATTTTCGTCCAGTCCCAAAGCGGGTAGATATTGTCAAAATCATAGCCATGACGGTACAGGGAAAGAACACCCATTCCAAGCCAGAATCCCTGGCTATTTTCACGGTTGACAAATTCACTACCTACAGTTCTTCTCGAAGACATTTTAAGGGAGATATAATATCCATTCGAGCGGCAAACCATAAATTCACTGCGCCAAAAATATCGGCATCCGTTCAAAGAATTTGCGCCAGAAATTTCACGGTTCCAAGCATCATATTCCTTTTTATGGAGAGTGTCTGCAGCGCTCAGGTTTTCGATAATCGGCAAGAATCCAGACGCAATCTTGTTTTCGCCCTTACGAGAAATTTCACGACCCATCGTCATCGGGTCTACCATTCCCTTCCACATCATCCAGCGAGTCCCATCAAGGGCCAACGCCGACAACGCTTTCATTGATTCGCCGTTAAATGCAAACTTTGTTCCGCGGCATACAGAGGCCCAATGGGAGGCAATAGAAAGCGTCACCTTTCCATAACCACCGCTATACAAAAGGTTGCCATGCATATAATAAGAATGGTCAACTTGATGACCTTCTCGACCGGTCTCCTGAATCGTAGATACAATCTCGTTCACGCCCAATTCGATGAGAGAATCACGCTTTTCAAAGATGCCACGGATAGCCACCAATTCCGCAAGCCAAGTTCTATTAGTTCCATTGCCGCTCGGAGTTTCCGGGAACTGCGAAATCATCTGTTTTTTCAAGGATTCCGAAAGTTCATTCCACATCATAAAGAGTATCGGAGCTAATTCCTGCTGGATACCGATTTCGTTTGACCACCAGTTGTCACTGACATAGTCCTTGTTATTCGAGAACCAGTATTGCAGCGAGTTGACAACAGAACCTTTCAGATTATCGCAAAAGTCCTTTCGGCTTGCTTCTGAACAATAGCGGTTAAAGCCCTGCGACAAGTATCGCGTTTTTTTCAAGTGGTTTATAGGGACGCTCCCCTTTTTGTACTTCACATCGGGCCACGTGCCATCCTTACGCTGTTCCTGCATCAGTTCCTTTACGGACTCCATCGATTCTGTAAAAGCGTAACCGTTTTTCAATCGCTGGAACAGGGTATCCGTTTCATTAGCCATGGAACCGGCGACAGCCAAGAGAGTAATGAAAATAACCTTGCAATACTTCATATAACCCCTTTTAATTTTTTGTCTGAATTTTACTTAAGCAGAGATTTGATCTGCTTGACGATATTCTTTCGCAAAATATAAGATTTCACAATCATGCGGACAAGTGCAATGCGCCAAGAAGCAATGCCAACATAGTTCCTATAATAATACGCTTCCGATTCAAAGCGCAGCATAAGCCTCCGGCCATAATTATAGTTCTTGCCGATAATTTCAGAGTGGTTATGCAGCATGTGCACAGAAGGCAAATAATGCGTTTCGTAACCCCGATCATGGAGTTTTCGCGACAAGATCAGTTCTTCAGCAAACAAGAATGTATGCGGATCAAAGCCATCGACCTCTTCGAACTTGCTCCTAGAAATAATAAAGAAGGACCCCATAACCCGAAATACTGGATTTTCAACAAATTTTTCAACGAGGTCACTCGAGCTCCATTTTTTCGGCAGCAACCTAGCAAATGGATAACAGAGGTTTTCTAATCCCCAACGCAAGAAGAATGACTTTTCGAAATAGGGATTTTGCGGTTTGGAATCCTTCCCGACAATGGACGGCCCGACAATCGCCACATTCGAAATATTCGCTTCCGCGATTAAATTTTCTACAGAAAGTTCCTCGTCCAGCACCACAATATCATTGTTGGAAAAAATAAAATAGTCGCTGTTCAAAAATTTGGCACCAATTTGTGCGCCAGCATTATTGCCCTTGGCATAGCCCGCATTGCATGTATTTTTCCACAAAAAAAGGCGATACCCGTTAGCAACCTTTTCTTCTAAGACGGAATCGTCATACTCGCAGCAAGATACAGAAGGCCATGCAGCAGAAAGCTTTTCAAAGTTTTCAATGTCATCACTATTGTCAACGACAACAAACGAAATCGGTTCCTTTGAGCTCTTGCATTTCAAAGCATAATGAGAGACACAGTTGATGGTGGCCTCAGCAGATTTGTAATCCAGCAAAACAAACGTCAGCATGATTCGCCCTCATACAAAGAAATCCATTCATCCTTATGGGATTTCCAGGAATTGCGTTCCATATAAGCCATTGCATCGTGCTGTTTTTCCAAAAGTTTTCCCGACTTATAATCCGCATAAACCAGCATCAGCATTTCAGAAAGTTTCTCTATATGTTGAGCTTCTGAACTGTAATGGTAACTGTACAAGCAATCGTTCTCTTTAACAATATCCTTCACACACGGGATATCAGGACAAACAATCGTCTTTCCATACGAGAACGCCAGCGGAATCGTCCCGGAATTAAGAGAAGAACGATAGCTGTAAGGAGCCACTAAAACTGTAGCCGCCTTTATATAGGCCGCCAATTTTTCATCCGGGATAAATTGCGGATCAAAAATCACATCCTGTTCATCGTCCAATAATTTCTGAATAGAATCCTTATACGAAGAAGGTTCGACCTTGCCACAAATCAACAGGACCGGCTTACATTCCATTGCACTTTCGGAGTTCCAGTCTTTCTTGAAAGACTTTATCAGAACTTCGATATTTTTATAAGGCTGAATTGCACCCGAAAATAAGAATATCGGCCTACTTCTTTCTATGCCATAATGACCATAGACATCAAAATCGCTTTCGGGATACGAGCCATAATAATCTCCATGAGGAATGCGCTTTATCTTTTCCGCATACTTTTCTAAATGCGCAATTCGGACCGTATCCCCGCACATGATATGTATGGCATCAGAAAAACGGGCAAGCATCTTGAACAAAATCTTATTGTAAAAAGGAGTCTTCTCGTGCGACGTTATATTGTGAATCGTCCAGACAATCCTTTTGTGCTTCAACTTAAGCGCTACCAAAAAATACAGACGCTTGAGAAATGAAACCACATCTTTGCTTTGATCAAACCAGTTGATATGATAAACATCTGCAGAAAAAATCTTTCCCGGAGATTGTTTTTTCACATCCTTGTAGCCAATGCAATTAAACTTGCCAGAAGCATCCAAAAGCGTCGAAAGATTGAACAGAAAATGATTCGTTCTTTTTTGATTCGTCGGATAAAAGCAAACGGTTTTCACACTCATTTTTCAACCTCAAAAAAAATGCAAAATTCGGGAAGGAATAAATTCAACCACCAAGCGCATAAATCCGTAATAAAGCATTTTTATTTTTTTTCCGGCACGCATATGGCGGCGGAAAGCATCCTTCATCAAGGTCGCATGATAAGCCCAATTTTCCATAAAGGTCAAATCATCATATAACGCTTTATGCTTATTCCTAATATACGATACGTTCTCTTTCCAGTTCAAAACTTTATTCGAGACGCGCGACTTGACGCCGACTTCATCAAGGCAGACGACGAGCGGTTCCTCAACGCAATGGAATTCTGCAACTTGCGCCAAACGGATGCAAAGTTCATATTCCTGCCAAAAGGTCAAGCGTTCATCAAAATTTCCGACCTTTTCAAGCAAGGCCCGTGGGAAAAACAAGCACGATGTCGATGTGACATAAGTCATTCGAATCAATCGCGAAATATCGCCCGTAAACTTTTTCGGCGGAATCACCGTATGCAGTTGGACGTTTCCATCGATAACTTTTCTGAAAGTCCTTCCGCAAAAAATAACGGAACCGGGATGTTTTTGATACAGCGCCAGCTGTTTTTCTAGCTTATCAGAAGCCCAGGTATCATCGTCATCCAAAAATGTAAGGAACTCACCTGTTGCATGGGCAATCCCCTGATTGCGTGCATAATTGCCACCACGAGAATCCTTAGCATCAATGCGGACATAGACAATGCGCGGGTCCTTCTCGTAAGTTTCCTTAGTTCCGTCTTCAGATGCATCATCAACGACAACACATTCCACATCCTTCACCGTTTGCGATAGGACGCTTTCAATAGCTTTTTCCAAAAGCTCTTTGCGATTTCGAGTCGTTATAATGGCAGAAAAAAGGCTCATGCGCTCAAGGCCTCCGTTTCAGATTCTTCATCATCCGGAGACTTTTCGATTTCACGGGTTTCATCGTTTTCGTCTTCTTCTTCCCGACGAGATGCCCCCATGCAGTAGCCCATTAGCATATACGCAAAGGAGTTGTTGCCCCCGATTTCACCCGAAAGGCAAGCGAAGACAAAGAAACAGCACGTAATAAGCAGCCCCGCTTGGGCATGCGTAAACCGCCTGCGCCTAAAGAAGTAGATAAAAGCAAACAGGAACAAGAGAATATAAGAAACAAGACCGATCAGGCCGTAATCAATCAGCTGGAAGAAAATAACCGATTCCAAACCGCCAATTGACGAATCGACCACGCGATCATTATAAGTATCTCGCTCCATCACATACTTACTGATATAGCGGACACCATTGCCATAGATAGGGCTTTTCACAAAGTGCAAATAAGAGAACAGAAGCTGTTCTTCTCGCATGCTCATGGAGCTTCCCTGCCCTTCTACAGAAAACTCCTCTATGGCCCTAGGTAAAATAGCCGCCATCATAAACCCGACAAGGACCAGAATCATAATCCTAGCGCGGATACCGACCTTCATAAAGACATAAAGCCCCAAGCCCATCATGGCACAGACAACAGCCGTTCTAGACCCGGAAAGGCAAATAAGCAAGCAGAGCGAACCCCAGATAAGCCACATCTTATTTCGCGGAAGAGACAAGGACTTCATCCGGCAAGTGAAAAACATCAGGGCGCAGCACAAGATACTCCCAAAAGCCGTAGGATGTGTCGTCGTGAGAAAAATTCTGGAGCGATAAGTTCTGGAAGCCGTGACGGCATTCGTCAAGTCGTAGTACCCATCATAATAGGGGAACGCCTTGCAAATCAACGGGAAAACGATATTGGACTTCGAAATAAATTCAAGGATTCCCAAAATGCAAACGACAACAACCGGATAAAACCAGTGCTTGTCCAAATTGATCTTTTTGTAATTCAGGCCACCCACAAAGGCAACAATAAGATAAGCGTAGTTTTCCATGTAATAGCGGAATGCATTATAACCGCCCTTGATCCCTTCCCCATTCAAAAAGGCCGAGGCCATCAACGACATGGCAAGCATCGCTAAAGGAATCCGCAAGGGATGCTTAAAAATAGCTTCGACAAGGTCCTTGCGATTCCACAAAAAACAAACAATAAAGAATGTATAAAGAAGAAGTTGCTGAGGAGATACCTGCGGACTTTTAGTAAAATAAATACATGGAGGGAAAATCAAAAGGCTCAGAAAAACCCATATGTAGGATTGATCCTTACGGCCCAACAGCATTCCGCCTAAAAGTGCAAAAAAGATCAAGTAGATAACAGCACTAAGCATTTTTCAATTCCAATCTATCGTAACAATCTCTCAGCAATTTTAAAACGGTCACACCAGAAAAACGGTCTTTGCATCCATTCCAAGCATCACGCCCCATCTGGACGCGCATTTTTTCATCATCCACGAGACATTGCAATTTTTGGGACAAAGCCTGCACATCACCCGCATCGATCAAGTAGCCATCTTCGCCATCGCGCACCACAAAAGGAACGCCCCCCGAACGAGCAGCAACAACAGGAAGCCCAATTCCCATCGCTTCGACAAGGCTCATGCCAAAAGTTTCAGCATACGAGGGCAAGGCCAGCAAATCAAAGTTTGACAATTGTTTCAGATAGTCCCCATGCTTCAGCCAATCGGAAACATGAATGAGAGTCGTTTTAGGAGAGGCAGCCGCTTTCGCCTTGACTTGTTCCACCTCGCCGTCGCCAAACAAATAGAGTTCCACAGGCGTCTTGAACGTCGCTCTAGAAAACGCCTCAATCAAATCATACACGCCCTTTCGATGTCCATAGCGGCCAGAAAAAACAATCTTGACAGGCAAGCCATGCGATGTCAAATCAACAGGCGCAGCAGCGATAGTCGGGCACGGGTTTGGAATAACGACATAGCGGCAAGCGCCATTCCCGACAAAATCATCTAGGAATTCCTGCATATCGGGCGTAATGCAGATGACCATCGCTGAATGTTTAAAGTAACTGCGGATAAAGCATTTCACCAGAGCAGGCGATGTCGTACACATTCTTTTAAACTGGCTACCGTGAATATGGGCGATATATTTTTTCCTGCGCAAACGGAGACAGAGGCTTATCAGGAACTTACGAAAGAAGCTGCCGTTAAAAGAGGTGTGGATCTGAAAATAAGGAGCCTTGGGCGGATTCAGCAAAAGCTTTAAGCACAAGCAAAAAAACAAAGGCAAGGATTTGATAAACGAGCCGTTATAGCTAGAAATAAAGTTCTTTTCAGGAAGATCAAACAAATCCCTATAACTTACAAGTACAGAGCTAATGCCCCCCTGAACATTTAACGCAGGGCCAATGTGACAAACCTTTTCAAACATGCATGAAATCTAGAAAAATAAAAGACTACAGCACGCTTATCTTCGTCACGATTTCTACAGAATCCCTGCATTCAATTTTTGCATATAGGTATCGCGCCGGTTCCTTATCGCCAAAGTGCTCAGAATACCAGCCGTCTTCACGAATGGAATACGAAAGTTTCTCGTCAAGAGCAATCTGAACGCGACGGGCACCAGGCACATCAACCGTTGCCAAAGAACCCTTCAGCAGCACATCCGCTGTCGGATATAAATGGAACGGGATTTCTGCCGTAAACGGCGCGTGCCCATGCAATGTATCCGTAATCGTGAATTCATCCTTTTCGCGATTGTATTCGATTTTGCGGACATGCTTCACGCCATCCTTGCGGTAGCCATCGTGCGTTGCTTCGACAAAGTCCTCGACAACATTCAACGTTTTGCAATGGTAGTGCGAAAGCCACATGGTAGGGCCCGCCTGCAAAGCCTGATTTTTACCGTTCACGCAAACCGTATTGTGCGCAAGCGTACTTACAAAGTAACTACGCAAATCCTTATGCGTATGGTACGTAAACGTACCCGGGTCGACAATCACGGGTTTGCCATCGACATGCAGAATAAAGCTAAGCGCATCGGCATGGCCATGAGCGGCAATGCTTAAAAAGCCAAGCGGGGCCGCATCAAAATGCAGATACGTCTCGCGCACACCCGTAAAATTGCCTGCGCGTTTCACATCGTCACAAGATTTTACGGCCTTGCGGAAAATAAAATGTCCGCTTTCCGGGCAAAAATGATTGCGGCCAAGTGATTCTTGTTCATCCGCAACCATGAGCGATTCAAACTTTTCGCGACCTGTAGCACCGAACAGCAATTCATTCTTTTCATCCCAACCATTATTTGCGCGTTTGAGCGAAGCATCTTCAAAGTAAGTTGCAAACGAAACAAGCAACGACTTGAAGTTGTTGAAATGCCCCCCAACATCAGGGCGGAGTACAAAGCCGTCATCGCCATCACCGTACATCGGGTAATTGAAATTGCAATCTAAAAACGCATTCATGTAACGCGCCATTTCATGCAAACGCTCTTTGTAAGCTTTCGAAAATTCAGCACCAGCATGGCGCCCTGCGACAGCGGCAATCAAGAAGAAATCGTCTATAAACTGGATGTACTCGGCAGCCTCTTCGCGATTTACACCTTCTGCGGTATTCTGCAAAAGAATTTCGCGTTCAAGCCCAGCCTGCGCATACTTCAAGCGAGCATCCCGATTCGGGATGTTCCATTTGCAAGCAGCCACAAACAAGCCTGCATATTCCGAGATCAAATGGTTATTAGCCGAAGAGCAAAGCGACGGATGATTATACGAATATTCCGCATGTTCAAAAATGAGCGGCAGCCAGACAGAATCAACAAAATGCGAAAACACCGTATTCGATGCACAGAGATTTTCGACATCAAAAACCTCCCAGCAAAAATACCAGCAGATCAACCGCAGATTGGCTTCGATATTGCTATACCAGTTGACCCCCACCATGTACGGGTTTGCGTTTTTCCAGCTCAACAAATGATAGCAGAACAAATCCAAATACTTTGCATCACCGCTCTTTTTATAAAGCATCGCAATATGCAGCATAAACTGCATGCGGTTCACTTCCCACACATGTTTTGCGCTACCGTACTTGTCACTACGGATATCGATCTTATGCGCAAAAGACTTCGGGAATGTTCGCCCTGTCGAAACATCCATATGCCAGTCAATCGGTTTAAAAACATCGATTGACTTTTCAAATACCGGATAACGCAAATGCGCCGATGGGTCATCAATCACAGATGATTTTGGCAAGTTCACCGGGGCATTGGACAAACCCATTACACGCTTATCCCAAATGTGGGTTCTAATACGCTGACGAACGCGAAAAAGAATTTCACTGGCAGAAAATGTCTGCAATCTTCTAAGGTACCACTGTAGATTCACGGGGAAAAATATATATTAATTCAAAATCTCTTTTTGGTGCATTATGGAAAAAACGAGCTATCTATTTATTCTGTTTCTATTGCTAGTGGGGGGCTGCGAAAACCATACCCTAGACATATCCGAAGATAAGCAAGAAGCTATTGACGGCATGATATTTGTCCAAGGCGGCATGGCCACACTCGGCAGCAACGATCCTGAATTCAAGGCCTCGGAACGCCCAGCCATGAAGGTTAAGCTGGATTACGACTTTTATCTCGCCATTCATGAATTGACCTGCGGAGAATACCGCGCTTTAGCCAAAGAGCAAAAACTTAAAGATTTCGGCAAATGCGAAAACGACAGTCTACCACTTGCAAACGTCACCTACTACGACGCAGTTCTTTACGCCAACGCCAAAAGCAAATCTGAAAATCGCGACACATCATACACATACTCCAAAGCGACATACGATAGCGAAGGGCACTGCACGTATTTAGATGCATTCGTATTCCATCCAGAAATAAAAGCCTACCGACTTCCCACCGAAGCCGAATGGGTTCTAGCGGCATCAAAGGACTGGGCCCCAGCAAAGTTCAGTTGGAACGCAAACAACTCGGAATACCGCGCTCATGACGTATGCAGTGCGGGCGCAGACGCATTCGGGTTCTGCGACCTCGCCGGTAATGTAAAAGAATGGGTGAACGACTGGGCTGGGCATTTTCAAGACACGACCGTAACAAACTACGTCGGCTCCCTTGATGGAGGCGACCTAGGCGAGCGCGTACTCAAAGGCGGCTTTTATTCAGAGAAGCCTTCCGAAATGAATACCGTTGCCCGCGGCGATGACTACACCGTTGAAGCATCGACGCGCGCAGAACGCATCGGATTCAGACTTGCATTCGGTCAAATACCATCCCCAACTTGGCTTGACGCTAACGGCAAGGCAAAGACAAGCGTCGTATCCGCATTGGCAGACGCAGCCGCTCTCAAAAAATTAACCGGCACTTACAACGCAATTCTCGTCTTCCGCAATGATATCAGCGGAAACCTAGCCTACATCAACTACAATGCAGGAAACTTATCCGTAACAGAAATTTACGATTCCATCGAAGTCTATCATCCCGATATTTCTCCTGATGGAAAGCATGTCGCATTTTGCACCAAGCCCGAGGGAATCTCAGGAATATCAGAACTCTACGTGCGAGACCTGAACGCCAAAGGTACACATCGCATAAAACTGGATGTCAAAAGCGCCGCCATCCCGCGTTGGCGTATTCAAGACAACGGCGACACCGTTATTGTTTACGTCACCGACGCCGGCAACAACAAAGACGAATCCGCATTCAAGGAAACGTCCACATGGCAAGTTAAATTTGAAAACGGCAAATTCGGCACACCTAAAAAACTTTTCAACGGAGCCTATCACGGAGGCATCAGCGAAGACAACACTTTAGCCATTTCGGGGGCAAGGCTTCTCCGCGCACGCATTGCTAAAAAAGGCTCTACCATTACAGAAAAAGCACGCGATACAATTTGGTACGACAAACAGCAAGCATGCAATGCTTCACTCGCCCAAGACAGAAGCAAACGCACGGCATTCCTCGACTTTAGCGGAGAGCCTGGCGAAGATTTTGTCGGGGAAAGCTATGCCACACACGAGCGCATTTTCATCGCCGATAGCACAGGCAAATTAATCCAAAGCATTAAGTCCCCCAAGAGTTATACATTCGACCACAGCGAATGGGCAAGCAACGGAGAAACTTCCAACATCGTTGCCACACTCACTAACATAAACGGCGCCCACACAAAAATCGTACTTGCAAATCCTTCTGACAGTAGCATCCTTGAACTTGCTGAAGGAGAAGAACTTTGGCACCCATGCCTGTGGGTAGAACGCAAAACACAATCGTCCCAAGATGCAAGCAGCGAGTTCGTTCTTGACCCCGACAGCGCCGGCGTTTATTACACATCAAACGCAAGTGCTAGAGCCTTAAAATGGCGATATAAAATGGAGGTTCTATGGCAACATAAAGATTCCGCCAATATTGCTATTATGGGATCATCTCGTGCATACTACGGTCTCGACCCCACACTTTTCTCGGCTCCAATTTATGCAATTAATATCGCTATGGTAGAAAATACTATACAAGGAGTACTAAGTTTTGCCAATAATTATATCATTCCTCACATTAAAAAACTTAAATGCATCATTCTCAGCACTGATTTAGATAGATTCAACTCTCGTGGAGGGTTTTGGAATAAAGAAGCATGGACTTTGCCCGGATACGCGTACGATCGAAACCATGACTTTTGGTCAATTAATTTTCCTGAAAGCCTTCTAGAAAAAACAAAAAAAGGGTTAGGTGACGAGGAGTATGTAAAAAAGATGTTGCCTTATAAAGGGTATTGGCACCATGCAAGTTATGATTGGAATGAAAATCCATCGCCCTCCAATGATAGCAATTGGTTTGATTTAGATTCAACTCGTTTTTACAGCAATTTAAAAGATTTAGAATCCTTGATTGAGTTAGCTGAAGAACACAACATCTGGGTTATAGCCGTCGAGGTTCCACAGAATCCAAATTACAACAAAACAGGCGCGTATGGGAAATATGGACTTAGAAGAAGTATTGCGCCAAGATTACTCAAATCTATCAATAATTTATCAACGACCCACTCCAACTTTATTTTTATAGATGAATACAACATGGGCGAAAACGACTACACAAGCGGTGTTTCCAATGACGATGATCACCTGGGAGATAAAGGGGCAGAACTTTTAACTTTCCGTATAGATTCCCTTATCAAAACTCTAGACATAGAATTCAAAAGTTCAAAATGATCCATAGCAACATGCGCATCCACAGCCTTCATTCTTTTGGCGCAATCGTGCTGTTTCTTGGTCACAGCATTTTGAGCGGTTGCAGCGACAACGCTTTAGACAACGCTACAGAATACGACTTTTCTCAACTTAACGCCCCTAATCGAGAAACACCTCAGACCATACCAGAGCTATTCATTTACGCCAATCATATAAACAGCAGCGATTACACGGACGCCTACTTCTACCTTTTTGATGCAAGCACCCACTTTTCATATTTCTCCCCCACAGAGGACTTCGAAAGTTCGGGGCATATCAAAATACGCGGAAATTCAACATCACAAAGTCCAAAGAAACCTTACAATATCAAATTCGAAAAAAAGACAAACCTTTTCGGCATGGGCAAAACCAAAAAATGGGCTTTACTTTCCAACCCCTTCGACCCGACGCTAATCCGCAACAAGCTGATTTACGATCTCGCCAGCAACTTGTCATTCATTTATTCGCCAGAATCATACTTCATTGATGTTTGGGTCAATGACACGTTCATGGGCAACTACCAGATTGTCGAGAAAATCGAATTTCAAAAGAGCCGCATCCCCTACGATGTCGATAACGGCGATTATCTTTTTGAACTAGTCGATAGCGAGAAACGCAACAAGGCAGACGACGTCTATTTCCGCACTCCCGTGAACCATCTTCGCATCACCATGACAGAACCCGAAGACCCGTCCTCCAAGCAAATGTACGATTTTCAGGAGAAGATGGAACGCATTGAAAACGCCATCGCAACCCAAGACTTCTCGGAATACGTCAAATACGTAGACCTGAGATCCATGATTGATTACTACTGGATCGAAGAATTCGTCAACGACCCGGATTTACACACTGGCTCGCTATTCTTCACCATCCACAACGGAATCATGAGAGTCGGTCCCGTTTGGGATTTCGACTTAACCCTCGGAAACACCAAATCCGAGAAACACTTCTCTACGGAAGGAATCAACGCACAAAAATACTGGTAGCGAGAGCTCATTCGCGACCCCTCGTATCAAAAGATCGCTTACGAAAGATACCTGCAAATCGAACCTTATTTCGACAACCTTGCCAACGATCACGAACTTGGCAAGAACAAGATTGACTCCATTCTTGATTACTTCAACGAGTCCTTCCGCCGAAACTACTCCGATTCCGGGTGGGCCTATTGCGGCTCGCAAAAAGATAACGAAAAAAGGCAGCTCAGCTGCCCTTACAATCCCATTCCCCAGCCGACATTCGATGAGAACATCAAGGTTTTGAAAGAATGGATTACTGATAGAAACAAATACCTTAAAGCAACCGCATCTCGCAAATTAAAGAGCTTGAAAAATATAGAACTTACGCTAGACCGGGCGCTTGAAATTCAGGATTCCATCTTCTCAAGCCACTAGGTCCGTATAAAGTTCTACATTCCCAAAATCTTCTTGTAAGCGCTAATCAACTTCGGTTTTTCGTAATCCCAGCTGAGTTCGTTCTGCACGCGCTTGCGGCCAAAGTCGCCCATTTCAGTAGCCTTTTCAGGATTATCCAGGAGCCACAGGATCTTATCGGCAAAGTCGTCCGTATCGGTATTCTTTGCGTAAAGAGAAGCTTCCTGAGCCGAGAACCTGCCTTCCTTGAGCGTAAACTGCACAATCGGCTTTCCAAACGCCATGTACTCCATAATTTTGTTCATGGTGGACTTGTCATTCATCTCCGAAGGCAAATCCGGATTCACGCAAACATCGGCCGTATTCATCACGTCAGCGAGGTATTCATCACTCACGCGACCCGGGAATTCCACGTAATCGGTAAGCGCCATCGTCTTGTTCAATTCGCGAAGCTCTTCCAAAGACGGGCCTCCGCCCATGATGCAGAAACGGATGTCCTTGCGGCCTTTCTTGTTTACGATGTAATCGACAGACTTGAGCAAAAGATCAATGCCTTCCTGCTTGCCCATCACGCCGATATAACCCACCAAGTACTTAAAGCCATTCTTGACTTCCGGCTTGGCTGGGCCAATCTTCAACTTCGAAAGGTTCGGACCGCTGCGCACGATCGTTACGTCTTCTTCGCGCTTATGGCCACGGCGCATCGCAATTTCCTTGTACGATTCATTCGTGACAATGGCATGCTTTGCGAAATGGTACGTCAAGCGTTCCACAAGAATCATCGCACGGTAACCAAAGCCCTTCTTGCCAAACTTTGCAATCCAGAGTTCCGGATTGATATCGTGATGGTCAAAGAGGAATTTGCAACGAGTAAACGTAAAGAACAGGAACGCAGCAATGAAAATCAAGTCAGGCGGATTGCAGGCATGAATCACATCCTGCACACCCTGCTTTCGAAACACCTTGAACAGGAGGCGCGTTTCGTGATACAGAGCGCAAAAATATTCCTTGAAATAATCAAGCGTTCCCTTCGCTTCCGGCAAAGGATGGCGATAAATCTTGATGCCCTCGAGTTCCTCGTATTCCTGAGGATACTTTTTTGTCTTCGGGCAAATAACCGTCACTTCGGCACCAGCTTCATGCAAGGATGTCGCTTCCTGCCAAACACGGCGGTCAAAAGGCACCGGGAGATTTTCAACAACAATGCAAACTTTCTTGCCAGAAAGTTCCTTCAAAGACTGTTCCATAGAATTTACCAGCAAAAGCCTTCGTAATTAGGAAGCGTTTCTACAGACGAATCTTTCAAGCGCACCAAGTCCAAGAAATGGATTCCAGGATTCTTGCGAATAAGTTCTGGAATTTCCGGATTTCGAACCGTGATAATGACAAGCGAAGCCGATTCCACGACATTCTCGACATTCTGTACCAGAAGCGGTAACAAGTGCGGAATTCTCTTGTTGAGTTCGCGCAAGTTCGTTTCTTTTTCGCGGGCGATATTCAGATAGCGGTCGTAAATGCTCAAGGAGCAGCCCTTGCCAAGCACACCTTCGGCCAAGCGGATTGCAGCCGAATTGCGCAGGTCATCTGTCCCCGCCTTGAACGTAAGGCCGACAATACCCACAGAGCGCACGCCAATCTGCTGCACGCGTTCAAGCACGCGTTCAATATGCCTGTTATTGCTGCATTCAATCGAAGAAAGCACAGGAACTTCAACCTGGTTGGATTCAGCCAAAAAATTAAGGCCGCGCAAATCCTTCGGAAGGCAGGATCCACCATAAGCAAATCCCGGCTTGAAGTAATACGGCGAAATATTCAGCTGCGTATCCTTGCAGAACAAGTTCATCACGCTATGGCTATCGATATCGAGCTTTTTGCAAATGGCACCAATTTCGTTACCGAACGTCACCTTCAGAGCATGGTACGAGTTATTGACAAACTTGATGATTTCAGCAACCTTCGGTTCGACTTCGACAATTTCGCTACCAAGGGATTCGTATATACCTCTAAGGCTATCCAAAGCACGGCGGCTATTGCATCCAATCACGGTCAACGGCGGATTCAGATAATCAGCCACAGCCATGCCTTCGCGGAGGAATTCCGGGTTCGAGGCCACAGCAAAGTTAATGCCTTCGCGCTTGCCCGAAATCTTTTCGATCAAGGCCGTTGCAAGAGCGTTCGTTCCAGGCGGAACCGTACTGCGGATTACCACAATATGGAACGTCGACTTAGAACGGATAGCCTCGGCAATCGAACGCACGGCAGACATCAGATACGTTGTATCCAGGCGTCCATCTGGAGCATTAGGAGTGCCAACGCACAAGAACGAAATATCCGTTTTAGTAACAGCCTCGATAGCCGAAGAAGTCGCCGAAATGAGTCCAGCTTTATAGCCGTCCTGCATTACCTCATCAATATCGCGTTCAACAATAGTTGGGAGACCTGCTGCGATTCGGTTTACTTTACTTGCGTCAACATCGCAGCCAACAACCCGGTGTCCGAGCTTGGCCAAGCAAGCGATACCAACGCACCCTACATACCCCAACCCGAATACGCTAATAGAAGCCATAATCCATTTACTCTCTAATAAATTACTCTGCCTTACCCTTACCAATGCTAGTCACTTCAAACCCAATTTTGCGAAGTGCATCAGCATCAAGAATATTACGACCGTCAAATACAAATGCGGGCTTTGCCATCGAGCTGTAAATACGCTTCCAGTCAAGTTCGGCAAAGCACTTCCATTCCGTGCAGACGACAACGGCGTGTGCACCTTCTGCAGCCTTGTACGGGTCTTCTTCAAAAGAAACCTTTTCAATGACATCCTTCAAGTCGCGCTTGGCATCAGGAATAGCCTTCGGATCCGTCACGACAGGCAGCGCATGTTCGGCAAGCAAATCGCGCACAACGAGGTTTGCCGGGCTTTCGCGGGTATCACCCGTATTCGCCTTGAACGCAAAACCGAACACGGCAATCTTCTTGCCTGCAATCGTATTGAACATCGTTTCGAGCATGCGGTCCACAACACGGTGCGTCTGCCACTCGTTAATCTTCACGACGCTTTCCCAGTAAGCAGCCACTTCCGGCAGTCCGTAATATCCGCAAAGGTAAACGAGGTTCAAGATATCCTTCTTGAAGCAGCTACCACCAAAACCGATAGAAGCCTTGAGGAATTTGGAACCAATGCGGCGGTCCTTGCCCATCACGTAAGCCACTTCATCGACATCGGCACCGGTGCGTTCGCAAAGGGCACTGATGGAGTTAATGGAGCTGATGCGCTGTGCAAGGAAAGCATTAGCCGTAAGCTTCGTGAGTTCTGAACTCCAGAGGTTCGTCGTAAGGATGCGGTCACGCGGCACCCAGTGGGCGTACACGTCCACAAGCTTCTGGCAGGCAGCGAGGCCCGATTCCGTCTGATGGGAGCCAATGAGCACACGATCGGGCTCAAACAAGTCGTTGATGGCTGTACCTTCGGCGAGAAATTCCGGATTCGAAAGCACTTCAAAGTGAAGGCCCTTGTCGTTCGAATTCAAGATGCGTTCCATGGCAGCGGCCGTGCGTACCGGGAGCGTAGACTTTTCGACGATGATCTTTCCTTCGTCAGCAATTTCCAAAATGTTGCGTGCAGTCTTTTCCCAGTACTGCAAGTCAGAAGCCTTACCGGCACCGTGACCAAATGTTTTTGTCGGCGTATTCACCGAAACGAAGATGATATCCGCTTCCTTGATGGCAGCAGGGATATCCGTGCTAAAGAACAGATTACGGCCACGGGCACGCTTTACAACATCATCCAGGCCGGGTTCAAAAATCGGAAGGTTTTCGCTATTCCAGGCATCAATACGAGACTGGTTAATATCAACAACGGTGACCTTGACATCGGGGCACTTGTCGGCAATTACAGTCATGGTGGGGCCACCGACATAGCCAGCACCAATGCAAACGATTTTAGTATCAAAACTCATGATGTTACAAGATAGCAAATACCACTTGTAGGTTTTTTCGCATTCCGTAAAAAGTGCGTTTTTTGTAAGCTATAAGTATGCCCAAACGGCCTATTTAAAGAGCGCCGTGACCGTACTTGCGTATTCTGGCTGTATAATGCGCTTCGGACTTGTTTCGCCATCGCTCCAACCTACAAAAGTACTTCCTGTTTCGGCTTCTGCATACAGAGTCACCGGGAATCCTTCAAAGAAGTCCACCGTCAATTTCGACGATTCGACAGGGAGATTGTGAACGAGAATCCGTCCCGGGCCATCGACAGCCAAAGTTACAGGAGCCACCGCGCCCAATTCAAAATATTCCTGAAGTTCGCTAGTCAATGTCGACGCTCTATTTCGAATAAATTCCTTAATCTTTTCAAGTTGATCATCCATTTCAGATGCATCATGTTCCCATCTTTTTTGATCGTGCGGAATTTCCGATTCAATTTCAGACATCATCTTATCCACGCGAGCAAGGACTTTTGAGCTTTCAAAATTCATCTGCAGAAGTGTCGCCATGCGATTGATAAAGGCCGCCTTGAATCCTGGATTTTCAAGCAATCGGCGCAACAGCAAAGTATGTTCAGGGCCATTCGGCCATGAGTAACCATTTTCTTCCGTAATAAATTTAAAAATGTTGTACGTAAACATACTGTTTCCGCTGTCGAAACCAAAATCTAAGTCATAAAGGAACCATTTCCATTTTGTCTGTAAGCTTGTATTGCGCCACTTCTTGAGGTTATTCGCCGGCCAGTCGCGATTGTCGGCATACAGCTCCGTATGCACGTAATTGAGATAATTGTCAACATCCATTTGCGATGTCACATATGCATAATTTTCTTCATCATCCAGATTATTCGATTCAATCCAGTCCATTAAAGCGGCATAATCAATGGCATTCCCAGAAGACGCCTTATTATTCGCATCCAGCAGGTCGATTGCGTCAGGATCCATCCCGTAATGCGTTTCAAAATAATGTTCATTAGAACGCTCGCGGATATCATGGATGCCATAATATTCACCATTGTAATAGACCACGGCAAAGCGCCCACGCTGATAGTCCACGCCAAGACCCTCGCTTACAGAACTGGCAAGCCTATCGCGGATATAGTCCTTTCCAAAATTGTTGCCGTTATTGCGCAAAATAAAGCTCTTAAACTTTTTCAATCCCGGAAATTCGGGGAAAAGATTGTAATCCAGACGCTTGTCGCCATACTGTTCGCGGAAGGTAATCGCAACGGACTTTTTCTTTTTGATACGGCTGTAGTTTCCAAATATCTTGAGTCCGGCAGCTTTTGCAAAGGCTGGTTCACTTGCACCCGATTCCATCAATTCGATAAACACCGGGATTTCCTTATCCTGCCAATAATTGGAGCCGTAATAAGGCGAGACTTCATTTGCTCCGGGGCCCTTCACATAAATTCCGGAATCAGGATCGAAAAGCGAATTCGGATTTGCCGTCAGGAACACCGCCGGAACAGACGGAGCCTTTTCAAAGACATAAGTACGTACAAGCTCTTCTCCGGGAAGCATTTCAGAGACAAATGACGCACAACGAATCGTCATAGTAGAATTCACTTTTAACGAAGTCACCACAGAGCTTTCTGCCGTAGGAAGATCCCCCCCTTTTGCACAGCGTACAGCAGCGCTTTGCGGGAACGTCAACGTAAACGAGTTCGTATAAAAGCCCGAAGAAGGGGCTACCGTCAAGGAATCCAGCGCAGGCGAGCGCGTCGACACCACAGCCCCCACAGTAAAATCATAAGGAGTAGGTTCACTATAGCCAAAGCTTGCCGTAGTTCCATCATCCAAAGTTCCTAGCGACCACGACTTTTCAGACGGCAGATTGGGATAGTCGACAAAATCAAGGATCTCTCCATTACCATCCAGCAGATAAATGTTCCCACCGTTTTTTTCAAGCTTGAAATTTGCATGCGGTTCATGGCCACGATTTCTGGCGATGTACGAAAACGCCTTCATCTCGACTTCTTGCATTTCCATATCTTCGGGACTAAAACGAGTACCGTAGATATGCTCCAAGTCAGGGTACGAGCCCCCCTGCGGCAAGACCAACCGGTACACCGTCGAAGAATCCCCCGTTCCGGTAAGCACATACTCATAGCCCTTCCAGTCATCGACATTGGGCTGCGCAAGGCGCATAGAAACCTTGCGGTCCTTTGTAATGTAGGCGTTCAACAAGATTTCATTCGTACTCGAAATATCGATATCGTCCGTCTTATCCGAAGAACCCGTCCCAACAAAAGCAGAAATTGAAGACCAGCCGAGCAAGTCATTTTCCATCAAGCGCATTTTTGCGCCAAACATGGACTTACCTTTTTCCTCGAAGCAGAATTCATCCTTGCCTTCGAGCGGATCCGCATAGCTTTCACCCGGAGTCTCTTCATTTTGTGCATCCGTCCACACCCAGCAACCAGGGCCAACCATACTGATCGTATCATGCGGAGCCACGAAATCAGGCAAGTTCTTTCCAGACATGAATACAACCATAAACGAATTCGGGGCCATCAGCACATTGCCGAATTTCCACTTCAACGGATCCTTGGCATCATCCGTCAAGTACATACCCGACAGATTCACCGTATCAGAAGACCTGTTATAAAGTTCAATCCACCCGGCATCGCCACCTTCATGGTCTTCGTACACCAGGTTCACGGTATTAATTTCAGAAATGACAACTGGAGAATTCCCCGAAAACGGGGGCTTTGCCACCGGCAAATACTCCACTCCAGGTTCTTCAGATCCTGTGGTAATAACAGGGTTCGAATCTGTACACGCAGCTAAAAAGCCAAGCGTCCAGAACAGCAAAAATAAAGGGGAAATTTTTTGCACCACACACCTCAAACATCCGAATTTAAATATATATGCAGTTTAAGGTGGTATAACTTTTTAAATGAATACTTTTTAGGCGGTTTTTACATGCACAGGCCACTAAAACACTACACAAAGCTTACTTTTTCCTTCGCGGTCTGCGAACAATAAATAAGCACGCCCCAATCAGCACAAGCGACACAGAAATCACCTTGCCCATCGGAAAAGCCTCATAGAAAACGAGCGCCCCTGCAAGCGTAGGCACAGCAGCCCCGACCGCAGCGCTGAACGGGATAATGAACAATGCACGCCCGCGCGAGAACGACACCTGCGAATACAAGAATGCAATGCCGTAAGTTGCCACATAGCCAAGCGTCCTAAAATCCAAAATCAAGTTCGCCACCGACGAAAATTCGATATTGTCGAGGTCAAAGTCCATCGCGAGACTCTTGTAAAAAGCAGCCGAAAGACCAAAGCCAACGCCCATGATGAGCGAATCCACCATCTCGCGGTCCTTCACCCAGAGGTGAGCGATCAAAGTCGCAAAACTGAGTCCGCCCGCATACAGCCAAAGCGTCCCGACATTTTGCACCGCCGTCGATTCCCCGAGATTTTCGACCGAGTAAAGGAGGCCCGCCACGACAAAGCAAATCGCAACGACAATGCGCTTAGTCAAGATCTCTTTCAAAATGCAGAATCCCATCAGCGCCGTCAGCACCGGATTCAAGACCATCATCGGCTGCACCTGGCTCAAGTCATACTGGGCCATGGCAATGTAATAGCCAAGCGTTGCAAGCCCCGAGCAACCAATACCTAGCCACCAGAACTTATTTGTGACAACGCCCTTGAAGAATTCCCAAGGTCTAGAGGTGCCGCCCGTGCGCTTGCCAACAGCAGACACCCCGGATTTCTCCAGGATGTTTCCACAAGCAAATAAAAACGCAGGACCAATTGTCAAGAGCAGGAAAAGCATCCGCTAAATCCCGTCATAGATTTCTTTGTAGATCCAGTAGTTTCCCATGACGCGCTTGACGTAGTCGCGGGTTTCCCAGTAGCTGATTTCTTCGACGCGCAAATCCCACGGGAGGCCTTCGCTTTCAGACTGCCAGCGCTTCGTCGGCTTCGGGCCCGCATTGTAGTTGCAAAGCACGTACATGTAGTCGTTCTTGTATTCGTCCTTCAAGTCCACCAAGTAACGAATACCTAGGCGGATGTTCATGTAGGCGTTATACAAGCGTTTCGGATTAAAGCCCGAGATTTCTTCCTTGTCGGCAAGCATCTTGCCCGTCGCAGGCATAATCTGCAAGAGGCCGCAGGCGCCCGCAGGTGATGTAATCTGGAAATCGAAAATCGATTCCTGACGCATCACGCTATACACAAAGAACGGATCAATGCTCGTGCCCGAATAGTAAACCACCGGGTCAGCATACGGGACCGGGAAAAGGTAATGCAGCACATCAATCGGCGGCGACATAAACAAGCGCCTATCCATCTTTGCCTGGAACTGGCGAGCAAGCCTGTAACCGGCAGCCGTTTCGCCCATTTCATAGAACAGCTTTCCGTATTCGTACAAGAAGTCCATGCGCTTGAAGTTTTTCTTCTTGATTTCTTCATAGAGCCTAAAGGCTTCTTCTTCAAAGCCGTAGAGGAACAGCTTCTTGATGCGTTCGTAACGTTCCTTGCTATAGGAGGCGTCCGGCTTTCCGAGCTTGTTGACCGAACGGATCCAGTCCATCGTTGCGGCATGGGACATCGGCACGCCATGAGCGTACGGAATCTTGTCCGCAGGCAACAGCTTATTTTCCAAGAGCTTCATGCGGCTGCGGTGCGCGTAATACGAAAGCGGGAAATCCTTGATACAGTCGAGGTAAGCGGCACGGGCAAGAGAATCTTCACCCATCTTCTTGTACGTATCGCCAAGGAACATCCTGGATGCGCTACCGCTCCAGAGGAACGGATCCTTCGTCGCATCACGGAAATATGCAGCCGCTTCAACCCACATGCCACGCTTAAAGTAGCAGTAGCCAATGCGGAATCTCGCCCACTGACGCTTCAAATTATTCTTGAAACGCTTATGGAGGAGCTTTGTATAGCATTCAATAGCCTTGTCGTACATCAGCTTCTGTTCGAACTCAAAACCGCGCAACCAGAGGTTGTTGGCGTTTTCGGTACTGAACTGGCTTACATCCTGCAAAAGCGAATCGTAGCTGTGGATTTCTTCGTCAAACAGCCCTGCTGCTTCCTTGCGATAAAGCTTCAAGATTGCCTGAATCCAGGACGGACGCGGTTCCACATTCTCGATCAGGTAACGGTACTGTTCAATGGCGGCATCACTGCGGTTGAGCGCACGCAAGGCTGCAGCACGCTTTTCCCACAAGACTATGCGGGTGTTCAAATCAAGCGTACTCTTCTTTAAACGCGCATAAGCCGGATCGTCGAGCACCACAACTGAGGCCGGATTTTTCTGAGCCTGCTGTGCATCCATAATCTGGATGGAATCAAGCAGCACGAGGCAGTTTTTCATCTCGTCCTTCGTGCAGGCCATCTTGGCATAAGCGACCTTTTCGGCAAGCGATTCCGGGGCGCCAAGGACTTCTCTCAGGCGGCGGATTGAAGCATAAGCCGAATCCTTGTACGAAGTACGGCTCGTCAAAAGCTTCATGTACATGCGCTTCGCCTGCTTCAGCTGGTAGGAATCTTCCAAGTAGCGGGCATAGCGGTACTTCAGCGGGTCCACATCGTCGCCATCTGGGTTTCCATTGAGGAACACCATCAGGGAATCTGCACGGGCCACATCGTTCAACGAGAAATCCGCCATCGAGGCTTCAATTCTCAAGCGGTCCGCCGCATCGCGCCAAGCCCTGTCATTTTCCAGGCTCTTTTCGAGGCGGAGCGTTTCGCGCATCTTGGCATACTTTTCCTGCTTAAAGTTCGCCTTCGCCATGCGGAGCACGACCGTTCCAAGCAGTTCCGGTTCACGATGGCGCAAGGAATTATAAGCCGCATAGGCGCTATCCCACTGGCCACTGTAATAGTAATAAGCAGCACGCGCAAAATCACGGTGGTTCTGCGAAATCGAAATATCATTCATCGTTTTCTTGGCACGCGCAGCGCGGACAACGGCATCCTGGAACTGATCCGGAGCGATCATTTCCTGATCCGAGAACGGAGTCTTGTACAAAGAATACACCGAGCCATCCACCTGTGCACACACGGCGGCTGCACATGCAAGTAATAATGAATAAAATAATTTCATCGGCAAACCAACCAACTGTTTTATTTTTCAACCTGTCCCACAAAACCGGATATGCCAAGTTCCATAATCGTTTGAGCATACTTCTTATGCAAAAACTCATTCACACTCTCGGCATCATCCATTTGCAAAACAGTCAACGCAGCATCACGAACATCTTCAAAGTTGATGGAGCGGATAATCTTCTTCGTCGTCATCACGCTCCACGGAGTCATCGAAAGTTCATCAACACCAAGACCAACCAACAAAAGCACACTCATCGGGTCCGTACACATTTCACCGCAAACCGCCACCGGGATTCCTTCACGGTGTGCCGCCACCACAGTCTGGTAAATCATGCTGAGCACTGCCGGATGGTGCGGCTGGAACATGTCGGTAATAAGTTCGTTTGTACGGTCAACAGCAAGCGTAAACTGGATCAAGTCGTTTGTACCCAGGCTAAAGAAGTCCACTTCCTTAGCAAGCTTGTCTACAATCATCACAGCAGCTGGGACTTCGATCATCGAGCCAATCTTCACGACAGGGAGCTTATGCCCTTCGTCTTCGAGCTGTTTGCGGGCCTTGGCAATGCAGGCCTTCGCACGGCGCAGTTCCGTCATGCTCGAAATCATCGGCAAGAGGATGCGCAAATTGCCCTTTGTATTTGCAAGCAGCAGGGCGCGCAACTGCGTGATGAAAATATCTTCGCGGTCAAGGCACACGCGGATAGAACGCCAACCCATAAACGGGTTCGATTCGTTCACCGCAGAAACCCCCGAAACAAGCTTATCGCCACCGGCATCAAGCGTACGGATGACAACCGGATACGGATCCATTTTTTCGAGGATATGCCTATAGGCACTTTCCTGTTCCTTTTCAGTCGGAGTATCCTTCTTGAAGAACAAGAACTCCGAACGGTAAAGGCCGATACCCGTAGCACCAAAGTCCGTTACCTTGTCTGCTTCGGTCGGGATTTCGATATTCGCGTGCAGCACAATGTACTTGCCATCGCGAGTCATCGGCTCCAGCTGGCGCATCGTGAAAAGCTCACGGCGCTGGCGTTCGAACATTTCCTGGCGTTCGTGGAACTTGCGGATATCCTCATCGTTCGGGTTGATGATAACCTTACCATCAGCACCGTCAACAATAATCGTATCGCCACTCTTGACGAGGGCAGCAACATTTCTAAGGCCTGAGACTGCAGGGATCTGCAATGCTCTAGACAAGATGGCCACATGGCTTGTACGGCCACCCGTATCCATCACGATGGCGTTCACCTGACCAGGCTTGAGCGTCATCAAGAAACTTGGAACAAACTCATGGGCTACAAGGACAATGCCTTCTTCGTCAGACACATCCTCCAATACCGGTCCGGAGTCGTCCATCGCAGACATCAGGCGGTTATACAAGTCCCTGAGGTCTGCCGCCTTGTCACGCATGGCAGGCGAGTCGATCTTTTCAAACTTTTCGATGTAGGCGCCAAATACGACATGTACCGCCCACTTCGCATTCTTGTGTTTTTTCTTGATCTTGTCGAGAACTCCATTCACGAGTCCCGGATCCTGCAAGATCATCAGGTGGGTTGCAAAAATCAGGCTGTCCTTGACGCCAGCTCTGGTTTCCGAGATTTCCTTAATCTGGGCAATTTCCTTGGAGGTCTTACTGATGGCCTTCAGGAACATCTGTTCTTCTGCAGCAAGGCGGCTCTCCGGGAGAGTCTCATCGACCACAGAAAATTCACGGTTTGCAACAGGAAAAACCGTACCCATGGCAAAGCCAGGGGACGATGGCACACCAACGAGTTCAATCCTCTGGGACTTCACTTCATTGGCGGTCTTCGCTACAAAATCAGCAGGGTTCTTCGTTGAAGTGGTCATCAAAAAGCTTTTCCAACTGCTGAACGACTAACTCTTCATCCTCGCCATCGATTTCGAATTTCACTTCGGAACCAGCCGGGATAGCAAGCATCATCACGTTAAGGATGCTCTTCGCATTGGCCTTCGAACCATCAAATACAATGGACACATTGCTCTTTGCCTGGCCCGTGATATCAACTATCATACCGGCCGGACGAGCGTGAATGCCCAGTTTGTTGGAAACAGTAAGTAACTTTGTAATCATCAATTCCTCAGAAGAAATCCACATTAATGTCAAGACCATCCTGCAAGATAATCTTGAACAGGCTGTCCGCAGAACGCACCGTCTTGACCAAGTCGTCATGCAGCTGTCTGTCGTTCAGCAAAATGCCCACCGTATTGTCTTTTGAATCCATCTTGGACTGCACCTTGGCGATCAGGCCATCCAAGTGCTTGGTCACATCTTCCAGTTCGGAGATCAAATGGTTTGCATTTCCCATGACCTTGTCCGTTCCGGCAAAAAGACCATTGATCGGTTCCTTGACACCATCGACAAGTTCGTTCACCTTGACCGTCACCTTGTTCAAGTTCGCAAGGCTCTTCTTGAGCTGCGGATCGGTAGTCGTCACAAGGGACATCAATCGGTCTTCAAGATTTTCAGCCTTCACCAAAAGCGTCTTGAATCGGTCCTGGAAATCCGGATTTGCAATTGTCCCGTTCAAGGCAGTCTTGACCGCTTCCAAGAGCACCTTCGTGGAATCGCAAACTTCACCGGCAAGGCCAAGCGCTTCGGCAATGCCCGCATCGAACTGGCCAGTGATCGTATCGCCCGGCACGTAGTATTCTTCGGAATCGCCGAGAATCATGCCAATCTGGCGTTCACCCATGATGCCGATATTCTGCACGCGGATTTCGGAATCTTTCGGGATTTTCACGTTGGACTTGAGCCTGACCGTCACCACGACGCGGTGGCCAGCAAGTTCAATGGATTCCACACGGCCAAGCTTCACGCCATTGATTTTGACCGGGTCATCCAAAACAAGCGTACTCACCTGCGTAAAGCGCAAGTGGTACACGTCAAACGTTTCACGCAGATCCTTCTCGTTCAAGAAAAACATGCCAAAAATCAAGATGAAAATGGCAAGAAGAACGACAAGTCCGACGGAGAAGTATAAAGCGGTATTCTTTTTCATTCTAAAAACAATCTAGCATATTTTGCGATTGGCATTGGATGCCTCTCGAAAAATAAGAGGATTATCCCTCCACCCTCACGATGGGGCTGTTTGTTTCAATTCCGTTCACATGGCGGTCAAGCCAATCGAGCAACAAAGCGTCGCGTTCCGCCTGCGGCAAGGCAAACTTTTCGCGGCCCTGCTTCTGCATGAACACATCAAGGTAAGTCATCAGCACGCCACCGGCCACGGAGACGTTCATCGATTCGGTAATGCCATACTGCGGAAGCTTGAATTCATAGTCCGCATGGGCAAGCGTATCCGGATGGTTGCCATGGAATTCACTGCCCAGGTAGAATGCCATCGGCTGGCTCAAATCAAGGTCGAGCACGGAGTTCGTGGTATTCGTGCTTGCAACAGCAATCTTGTAGCCCTTGGCGCGGAGCTTTTCCATGCAGAGCATACGCTTCTTGTACAGATAAATGCTCATCCACTTGTAAGAGCCCTTCAAAATGGACTTGTTCACACTGTAGGCGTTGTCTTCTTCGATGACATGAACATCCTGGAGGCCAAAGACCTCGGCAGTACGGATAACAGCGGAAATGTTGTGCGGATCGAACAGGTCTTCAAGCACCATGCAGAAATGACGCGTACGGCGATTGACCACAGACGTCAAGAGTTCACGACGGCGTTCCGTCACACGTGCAAGCAAAGTTTCCAAATCCTTAGGTTCACTCATTTTCTAGTCCTTTTTGATAAAAGTATTTGCTTTGAAATCGGGAGAATCAATCGGTTCCTTAGGTTCTCTCGGTTCTGCCGGCCTAACGACCGGCTTCGGAGCGCTAAGTTCCATTTGACGACGTTCAATGCGTTCAGCATCCCCGAGTTTCCAAGTGGCGCCCGAAACAACCTTATCGAATTCCTCGATATGGCGGATATTTTCGGGAGTCCGCAATTTAGCATTTTCCTTAAGAGGTTTACGATTGCCCTTGTAGTACATCGATGCCGCCTTCTTGATATCGTTCACGACATCGTCAATCTTCGAATTCACGACGCTCTTGAAGACCCTCAACTGCATAATGGAATTGAGCACGGAATTTCCAGGGAACACGACTGCGGTGAGCTTATACTTCAGCGTCCTCGGAGCGACAAGGTCCATGTCCAGGAATGCGACAGCCGTTCCCTTGAGCGACCACTTCAAAATCTGCGCGTAGCCATAGCCAAAGAACATATTGCGAAGCATGGGCTTTACGCCGGCACTGTCCTGCAACGCCCAGTAAAAATCACCCGAGAGTCCATGACCGTTACCGCCCGAGAAATAGCGGCGGTTCGTACTGTTGTACTCCAGCGTGTATTCCGATTCCAAATACGCATTAATCAAGTCCGCCGTAAACGGCATATTATCAAACAGGAACGTAATTTCGTTGACCTCGAGCGGAAGAGTTCCTTCGCTTTCGTAAATCGCCCTGTACTGGCGGCCTAGACGCATGAACAAATCCGTCATCATGGGCGCCTTGATATCGGTCGAAAAGCCGCGCTTGACAATTTCCTTATAAGGAGCACAAAACTCGTTGTTGTACTCGATTTTCGGCCACGGCTTCATATCGACATCTGTACAGGCCTCGTACTTGATATCCAGGCACTTGTACATGCCCGAACAGAACGAGCGCATATTGTCGGCATTGTTCTTCATTTTCATCAAGAGCTGCCGACGGGAGACCTCCGATACCGAAACGCTTTTAGCGGCATAAGACAGAGAAGAGCCAAGCACCATCAAGACGCTAAAGCACATCAACAACGAAAAACGCAAACTCTTTCCCTGCATATAGACCTCGCTCCTTAAGGTTATCTAAATTCAAGACTATCTAGCGGAATCACCGTGAACGGTTTCAGAGAATCGAACATGGCGACAGGACCGACAATCGAAATAGTCATTTTTTCTCTATCAAAATACTTAGCGATCATCGCCTTGACCTGTTCAGCCGTCACCGCATTGATTTCCGTCACATAATCTATATAATGATTGTCCGATTTGCCAAGCAATTCGCCCTTTGCAAAGATCGAAGCCGTTGATGCCGGGGAATCAAAAAGGCTCGGCAGGCTCTCGACCAGGGATTTTTTAGCCTGGGAAAGTTCTTCGGCAGTCGGGCCGTCCTTTGCAAGCTTTTCCACTTCTTCAAAAATGAGCTTCATGGCATAATCCACCGTCTCCACCTTCGTCTGGAGAGCAATCGTCGTCATGGCCGTATCGCGGTAGTCATTGCCAACCGTGCTATAGACGCTATAGGCAAGGCCTTCATCGCTACGGACACGGTTCATGAGTCTAGAACTGAAGCTACCACCGCCCAAAATGAAGCTAGCCACAGCGGTCGGATAGTAATCCGGATGCGGGCGCTTCACAAATGGCTGGTTCATGGTGATGTTCGCCTGCGTGATATCCTTGTCGACGACATAGACACCCGGCTTGCGGGCAAAGGTAAGTGGCGTCGGCTTTGGCTTTTCGGTCTTCGCAGGTTCCACTTTCCAGTCCGCAAAGAACTTCTTGAGTGCCACAACAGCGGAATCCTTATCCACATCACCGGCAAGAGCAAACACAATGCGCTTGGACGAGAAGACGCCCTTTGCAAGTCGTTTCACATCGGCGGCAGTCACTGCCTTGTACTCAGCGGCGTTTGCATCCCAAAGTCTCGGGTTCGGCGCATAGTTCACCTTGGACTTGAGTGCCGAAAGCACCTTGGCAGGCGTTTCAAAGCGGCGTTCGTATGCCGTAACGTAATTCGCCTTTACGATTTCAAGCTGATTCTTGTCGAAAGACGGGTCCGTAAGAACCTTCTTTGAAAGCTCAAGCATAGACGGGAAATACGCAGAAAGGCAGTTGATGTCGAAAGCCGAGAGGAACGTACCGACGCTTGTCGAAATCGAGGCGCTTACAAATTCCAGGGAGTCTTCGAGCACGTGCGGAGTAATCCCGCCGCCTGAACCGCGACGGATCATGGAGCCCACCATTTCAAAGGCGGCTTCATCCTTCAAGACCTGCGGCAAGTTGCTTTCTTCAAAATAAACCGTAAAATCCACCAGCGGGAGCGAACGGTCGCTTACGATATAGCCCGTAATGCCATCAGCAATTTGCACACGGAAATCCTTCGGATACGGGGCCACGTACTTATATTCCGGAAACTCAATCTTGCTATAGTGTTCAGGCAAATTGCTCCCGGCAGGCAAAACAGAGCTCGAGCTCTCTGCAGCGGTGGCATACATATCCGGTGTATGTTTAACATGAGACGTTTTTTTAGGCATCATGGAACATGATGTCAAAGCCACTAAAGCCGCAAAAGCAGCGGCAGGAATCATATAATTCGTTTTCATCAAGTAGAAAATAGTAAACTAATCGGGAACATTCCAAAATAGACCAATCATTTTAAGGTTTATCGCTCCCCATTCTGTATTTAGACATATATTAATAATTGAGCCTTCCTAGTGGCCACAACACGCGTAGTAAGCCTACCTCCGGCTTCCGCACAGTTCTCCAGTCGAGACACAAGCCCCACCAGGAAGGCTTCTTCAATCCCTCCTATGAAAAAGACCCGACGCGAGCGCGCCGGGCCTTTTTTCATTCCATGTCATTCCCGCCCACTCTATGTCATTCCCGCCTTGAGCGGGAATCTCCATCTTGTAATAAAAATGCCCGCATGAATGCGGGCAAGACATATCCTAATAGCTAATGACCATTGACCAAAGACTAACTGAATCTTCCGTTGAGCTGCTTGCGGCGGCGGCCGCGTTCCGAAATGACAGCCTCGATCAAGAACAGGAGGGCTGCAAGCCCGAGGAAAATCTGGTAGCGGTCCTGATAATTTTCCATGCGGTCGCTGCTCTGGTCTTTCTTTTCGAGCGTTGCTATTTCGGTCAAGACCTTTTGCAGCTGGAACTCGCCCGGGCTCGCATAAAAGTAGAGCGCACCCGTCACGTTTGCGATTTCCTGAAGCGTCCCTTCTTCAAGGCGTGTCGTTACGATATTGCCTTGCATGTCCTTCTTGTAGACACTTCCGCCATTCTTGCTTTTGAGCGGTATAGGAACGCCTTCGCGAGAGCCGATACCAATCGTGTAAATCTTGATGCCAAGTTCAGCGGCTTCCTTGGCGGCATTGACGGCAGCATCTTCGAGTTCTTCGCCATCGCTCATGAGAATCATCACGGAATGCTGGCTAGCGCCACCGGAATTTTTGAACAAAGTCATTCCCTTACGGATTGCGCTTTCGAGATTCGTGCCCGGCATAAGCCAGCCCGGATTGAGTTCACGAAGCACCATCTGCACAGTACCGTAATCAAGCGTCAGAGGAACCATCACTTGCGCCTCGCCACTGAATGCCACAAGGCCAACGCGATCCCCCGTGAGAGATTCCAAAAATGCAGAAATTTCATGACGGCTACGCACCAGGCGGTTCGGCTTTACATCTTCGGCAAGCATCGAAAGCGAAATATCCTGCAACAGCACAAGGTCCTGACCGCGGCGTTCCACATGTTCCATCTTGCGGCCCCACTGCGGACGGGCAAGTGCCACAAACAAGAAAGCAATAGCAAGGAGCAAAAGCAGGACCTTCGTGAGGCGCCTCCACGGCGAGACGCTCGTCGAAAGTTTAGAAAGCATCGAAAGCGAGACAAAGCGGGCTGCTAATTTTTTACGACGATGATAAGCATAGACAAACAAAAGCGCAAATAGAGGCAGAGTAAAAAGGCCCCACAAAAAATTCGGTTCTGCAAATCTCATTATCTACTCCGATAAAATTCCTTGCATCAAACAAGCACCAAGAATATACAAAAGTCTACGAAAAAAAACTTCCTTTCACCAAATAACGCGAGGCTAGAAAACTAAAAACAAATCAAAAGAAATCGTCGAGAGAAATTTCAAAAATGGTTTTGTTTTCTTTTCATAAAGTCTTCATACGAAAAGCTTTCAAATAATTATATTTCTTTTCAAGGTTAGGTTGCGAAAATGTCTTATCCAAGCTTAATAGAAATCAATATCATTTGCATAGCAGTATTGCTCATTACACTGCTACAGTTCAGGGATAGCATTCTCAGGCACCTCGAAGAGCGCATTCTCGGTTTCACCATCATCGACACCATCATCTATATCGTGTTGAGTACCGTGACCAAGATGCTTTACTCGGTCCACATGCAAAGCGACCTGTACTCCAGTAACCAGAAAATTTGCGTCATATACGCCGTTCTTTACGCACTGAGCTTGAGTTCTTCGCTTTTACTTGCGCAATTGTGGTTCTCGTTCATCTTCCTCCGCATCCGCAAGAGCGTTTACTCTTACAAGCACCTGTTCCCGCTTTTTTCGACACCGAGCATTATTGGCATTTTCATTTGCATTGGCATCAGCATTTACGGTTTTACAAATGACTGCCACACGACGTCACTCCAGTTCAGGCGCCTTTTACCGTTCCTTATCGGGCTGAACTTCATTTACATCTTCGCCACAATGTTCCTCGGCATCCAACATGCCATTACGCAAAAGAACTCCACCAACCGAAAAGAAGCGTTCTACCTCTCGTTTATCGCCTTCGTGCCAAGTTGCGCTTGCATTATCCAGTATTTCATTCCAGACGTTCCGCTCACCGATCCGATTTTCGCCCTCACGCTCCTACACGTCTACGTTACACTTTTGAAGTACAGAATCACATCTGACCCGCTGACTGGCGTGAACAACAAAATTCGACTGGTCGATTACCTCCAGTACATCACGCAGCACCAGGACCCGAGCAAGCGACTCTTCCTTCTCGTTATGGATGTGGACTATTTCAAGGAAATCGTGCGCAACTTCGGCTACGAAATGTCTGACCGCGTGATTGCAGACCTCGCCTCTTTCTTCAAGCGCCAGTGCAGAGGGCAAAACGCCTTCCTCGCAAGGACTAGAGAGAACCAGTTTTCGATTGTCATGGAACGCGATGAAGTTTCTGAAATCGAAGCCTTCTGCCAAAAGCTCGTACGCGAATGCGACCGCGACAGCATGCAATCTGACATGACTTCGTGGAAGATTTCGTTTAGCCTGCACTACGCCGAAATTTCAAACATCTCTACGAGCAATATTTCGCAGATCTTTGCCGAAGCCAAGAAGAACTGCTACAAACCAGAAACACCCGCCCCGAAGGACTAAAAACTTAACTGGATTCTTCGGGCTATGCCCTCAGAATGACGAAGGCAAACATCGTCATTCTGAGCGATGAGACAAAGTCTCAAAAGCGAAGAATCCAGTCATTTCTTGAAACTAGACTTTACTGGATGGGGGCAAGCCCCATGACGAGCTGGCCCTTACGGGATTCTCACGAATCTTGTATTTGCGAGGATGAGTTCCAGCAAAATGAGGAGCGCCCCGACCAAAAGCCACGGGTAGAATTTTTCGGCATAGCGTGCGTAAGCGATCGTCTCGATTTCCGTCTTTTCGAGTTCATCAATTTCAGAGTAAATCTTTTCGAGTTCGGCCTTGTTTTCAGCACGGTAGAAACGTCCACCCGTCTTTGAAGCAATCGCCTTGAGCACGTCTTCGTCGATGCCTTCTTCAGGCGTAATGTCGCGTTCGCCCCAGGAGATTTCACCCGTCCACGGGTTCTGCTGGAACGCAAGAATCTTGCCATTCTTTTTGCCGACGCCAACCGTATAAACCTTCACGCCCAGAGACTTCGCCACTTCAGCGGCGCGCACCGGCGGAACGACACTTGCGTTATCGCGGCCATCGGTCAAGAGAATCACCACACGGGACTTGGCATCGGACATCTTGAGCCTTGCAAGCGCGTTCATCAAGCCATCGCCAATAGCGGTCCTATTATTCACAAGCGTATCGCGAGCGAGGTCGTCACTAGCCTTCAAGATTTCAAGCAATGAACCGTAATCCATCGTGAGCGGGCACTGCGTAAACGAACGGGCGCCAAAAGCCGAAAGGCCAATGCGGTCGCTATGGCGCTTGCCAATGAATTCGGCAATCACGTCCTGAGCGTAACCAAGACGACTGTATTTCCAATATTCACCGCGCTTCAAGATACGTTCGGCATTCATCACGCCAAGCTTTGCCTGTTCGGTACGGGTAAGCATGTCGAGAGTCCCCATAGAGCCCGAAACGTCAAGCGCAAGCATAATGTCGACACCATCCGTCGAAGTGTATTCGACTTCCATCGCGTTCTGCGGGCGGGCAAGCGCCACCACAAAGCAAACAAGGGCTGCCAAACGGAGCGCAGGGACAATATGCCTAAACTTCACACGACGGCTAGGAACCGCCTTCTTTGCAAGTGCAAGCGCCGGGAACTTGATCGTACTCTTACGACGCTGCTGGCGGTAAACATAAAGCGCAATCAACAGCGGAACAAACAACAACAGCCAAAAGGCTTCGGGATTTTGAAAATGAAGGGCTCCAATATCCATTTCAGCTCCAAAATAACGAAAAACGGTAAATTACACGCAAGAATATACAATTTAGTGGCTGTAGAAACATGCTTTTCACATTCAGAAAAAACGAAATTTTCCAAAAAGCCCCTTTTTTACGTGAATTTCTAATCAAATTCATCTTTTTTTCACGTAATTTCACAATGTTATATGTAATATATTCTGTATTTTCCCAAAGATTCCATTCTTTAGGAAGGCCATTTAGCCCCAAACAAGTATTCACGCACTCAAAAAACAGAAAAAAAGACTCACAAGCAGACATTTTTAAGCACATTCATTTATGTTGTCGTTAATTTTACGTGAAAAAATCACAAGCAAACCTCATTTTCACGTAAAAAACGGCAAAATTTCAGAATTTGCCTTTCAAATCCAAATTCTACAAGAGCATGAGCCCGTCGACGCCGAGCACGGTAAGGCAAGAGACCGCAGCAACAGTCACAAGGCCACCACCGAGGAGCGATGCGACCACAGCGGCAAGGAGCGCGCAGGCGCCCGTCAAACGGCTATCTGTTGCAAAGAAGATGGCAGGCACGGTCATCGCACTGAGCACCGTGTACGGCACGTAAGCGAGGAACGAGCTCCAGAACACGCTTTTGAGCTTCTTGCGCAGCAAAATGAACGGCACAGCACGCAAGAACAGCGTCACGCCAGCCATCACGAGCAAGTAAATCAGGTAAGTCTGCATGTCGATCTTCATTTGGCCTCCTCGTCATCTGCATTGACGTTTTGCATCGGGAAGAGCCACGCCGCAACAAAGGATGCTACAAGCGCGCAAATGATAATCGCAAAACCGACAGACACGTCGCTCAGCGGCGGGAAGAACTTAAATGCGCAACTGAGCGCTACAGCAATAACGACGGCAAAAACCGTCGGGCCATGCACCTTCATCTGCGGCACGACAATCGCCACAAACATGCCATAAAGCGCAACGCCAAGGGCGTTCGTCACCATCGCCGGGAGAATTTCACCACAAATGGCACCAACCATCGTTCCAAGCGACCAGCCAATGTAAGGGAGCGTCGAAAGTCCAAGGAAATATATCGGCGTCACGCGCTTCTGCGACATCGCCACTGCAAAAATTTCATCCGTAATGCCAGTCGCGAGCAAAAGGCGCTTCACCGTACCAAAGTCCGGCGAAACCTTCTGGGAAAGTGAAATAGCCATCAGCGAATAGCGGAGGTTGATAAAGAACGTCGCAAGCGCCATCTCGATAAACGTGCCCGCGGCATCAGCCATAATCTGAAGCCCGGCAAACTGACCTGCCGAGGTCAAGTTCGTCATGGATATAAGCGTCACAAGCGGCCACGAAAAAATTTTCGAGCCAGCGATACCAAACGAGAACGAGACCGCAAAGTAGCCAAGTCCAATCGGGGAACCGTCTTTTAAGCCCTTCAAATAACTCATGGGCGCAAAGATAGCATTTTTAAGAGACTTTCGGGGGATTTATGCAAATATTTAAATACATGCAATTTCTGTAGGTAGTTGGATTACGGGCAACCTGCAGAACTTAGGGAATAAAAAAAGCCCGCAGCGTTAAGCCACGGGTCAAACAAGCTTGAATGTCAACAACTAGTTTTCGTTGTTGCGGATTTCAATCTGTTCACGGTCCATCGTGTGCTGAAGGTATTCCTTGAAGTCACGGTCGATGTTCACACCGTCGAAGTCGATGTCGTCGTTTTCCAACACGAACACGGCGCTCGGGTTATCAAGCCAGCCCACGATGTCCACGTCTTCCAACTTCATGGACTTGTCGCCAGCCTTCTGGGCAACGTATTCAATCTTGGACTTCGGAACCCAGCCCTGACCGCAGCTGCCCTTCACGAGGACTTCGGTATCGCCTTCCTTCAAGACTGTCAGTTCGTCGTTAAAGCCAGCCGTGCAGACAACAGAGCCACCATCTTTTTCTTTGGTGAGTTCCACATCGCCAAGCTTGGACTTAACCTTCTTGGCTGCGAAGGAAGAAGCAACCAGCAAAGCGAAGGCGACAAACATAATTTTTTTCATCATTTTCATAGCGAATCCTCAAAACAAGGGAAATATTCAACAATGCAATACGAATATACCTTTTATTTTGCCAATCCGTTGCATTTTCTTTTAAATTTTTACGCAATGAAGAAGATTTTTTCAATTACCGCCATTATCCTCGTTTTAACCGCTGTTTTTGCGTATTTCCACGTAAATCAACGGTTGAGCGCCGTTTCACTCAACGAAAAAACCGTCATTTTGGAGATTCCAAAGGGCAGTTCCCCCACAAAAGTTTTACAAATTTTACACGAAAAAGGGGTCTGGACAGACGACCTGGCGTTCAATTTATGGTGCAAATTGAACAAACCGGCCCTCAAGGCCGGCTGGTACGAGGTTCCTGCCCACCAGACACTCGACGAGCTGACTGAACTCTTCGAAAGTGGCAAAAGTGCAGTCCGCAAGGTGACCATCCCCGAAGGTCGAGCCTCCTGGGAAATCCCCGCCTACCTTAAAAAGAGCTTCCCGGACCTCGACACGGCCCGTTGGAACAAACTAGTCCAGGACCCGAAGTTCGCCCATTCACTCGGCATCGAAGGGAACTCCCTTGAAGGCTACCTGTTGCCAGATACGTACCCATTCGCCATCAACTCCGACGAAGAATCCATACTGCGACAGATGGTCGCCGCCAACTTTAAGGTCCGCGACGAGATGAAACAGCGCAAAGGATCCAAGTGGGAAACGCTTGGCAACTGGCACCGCGTGTTGACACTTGCAAGCGTGGTCGAAGAAGAAACGGGCATTCCGGACGAACGTCCGCTCATTGCAGGCGTGTTCCACAACCGCCTCCGCATCGGCATGCCGCTCGGGGCAGACCCGACAGTGCGGTTCATCTTCAAGAACTTGACAGGCCCGATCTACAAAAGCCAGTTGAATAGCGACAGCCCCTACAACACCCGAAAGTTCCCGGGACTCATGCCGGGCCCTATTTCAAATCCGGGTCGCAAGGCCATCGAAGCAACGCTCTTCCCCGACAAGACCGAGGCACTTTACTTTGTTGCAAAGGACGACGGTTCGCACACGCACTTCTTCAGTACGAACCTCGCCGATCACAACAAGTATAAGGATGTCGCCGCCAAGAACCGCGGCGAGAAGAAGTAAGTTAAGTCAAAACAAGAATTGACTGGATGGGGCAAGCCCCAACTCCTTGGCTCGGTCATGCCCATGCAAGCATGGTCGCGACATTGACGCTTCGCGTCTTGCTAAACGGCTCAGCCATATTTGTGCAAGCACAACTGCGGCATAGATGCTTCGCATCATGCTATCGGCTCAGATATAAGATAGCAAGCTATCTTGCATCTCTCGCCTTAAGGCATTTTCGCCTTGGGGCATACTCGCCTTTTGAGTTGTCTTCGCTGCGCTCAGGATGACGTCTACACTAAAACAGATTGTAGTCGCCGATACGGATAAAGTACCTATAGTCCTTAAATCGTTTTAAATCGCCGAAGTTTTCCGTATCGACAACGCGGTTAAGACCGGCATAAACCGTGAAAGAGCGATACTTATAGCGGAGTGCCGGTTCAAAGACAAACTTATTTGGGTTCAGCTTTGCAGTCGCCTTGTCTTCGAAATCATGGACATAGGCAAACGAGAGCCAGGCACCAAAGCCATAACGCTGGACACCGCCGTTCATGCGCAACATCGCATAGCCATGCGTGGCAAGTTCCGGATCCAGATAATCTTCGGACCATGGTGTAGCCGCCACATGCAAACGATAGCGGTCTTCCATCACGGCATTTTCAAAAGTCGTGGGGAACTTGAAATGCCCATCACGATAAGCGTCAAAACCCACTGCCGCCCCAAAAGTCACTGAAGAGTTACGAGTCGGAGCGCAGGAAATCTTTCCATCAAAAGCGTAAATGCCGTGTATCGGCCCTCTCTGATGGAAGCCATAGCCAATCAAGTTCATGCCAACATAGGCGTTAGCCGAATAGCCATTAGACGCAAACCAAGGATTGTCATCACCCTTCAACAGAGAATACCGAATACTTTGCGTTGCCGGATTCGTTTCGTACTTGCTGACATATTTGAATAAATCTTCCTCTTCGTAGTACTGGTCACTAGGGAATGGAGGCATTTTAAAATCGCGGCTGCCAAAAAGGAACTTGACCTCGACAGACTGCATGTCATCCAACGCATATCTTGCCGACAAGAAGAGGTCATTGCGCTTTTCATACACAATCCGATTTTCGTCCAGGATGTAATCCTTTTCGAACGATTTTAAATATTGCAGCTTCATCAAGTCATAGCCAAAGCAGAACTTCCATCGGCGGCTAATCAGGTTAGAAATTTCAAGGCGCGGGCGGAATCCGTAAGACGCAGTACCATAAAAGCCCGCAAGTTTCAGATTTATTTCCATCTGATTTACGTAATTAAACGTCAATTCACCATAGGCGTTAGCGCCGTTTACATTAGAGCCAAAACCACCGGCCGCCACATCAAGCGTCGGATGAACGCCCACATCAATCAATAGCCCGCCATCCGGCTGCATATTGAACGAGACCGTATCGTATGGGACCTTGGAGGCGATGGCATAAGCAAAATTTCTCGGAGCATCAAAACCCGTATCTTGAGGATTCCAGTAAGAAAGGACAGACGAATGGAGTTCCGATGACAGGCTGTCAAAAACCGGATTAAACGCAAACCAGGCTTCGGACTTTTGCTTTTCGGTGTATTCCCTACGCCCATCGACGACCGGGATAATATCGCGCAAACGATGCTCCACCGCCGAGAACCCCGCCTGAATCATAGACTTTCGGGAAGTATCGCGGATGGAATGCGGCCTGATGAAAATGCCCTGAGCATTCAATTTCGACAAGGCGTTTTTCTTGAGCATCTGCATCTCGGGATTTCCATCAAGTTCATAACGGACGGGATCGGAGATCGCAATCAGCGAAGTCTCTTGCTGATTTTTAGATGATGGCACAGCCAAATACGGGCAAAGTTCCCCGGACTTACCGTTCCCCGCAAGCGGAAGCGATGCGACAATATCGGCATAAGACGGATTTTCAATCACGCTATCGCAAGTGAGAAGCGTAAAAGGGATACGAAAAGAACCGCGTTGGCGATAAAGAGATTCCTCAAAGCGGAGCCGCGAAAGCGAACGTTCAATGGAGGCGGTATCAGGGACAAGCGCATGCATGCTGCGATAGACATTCCCTGCCGTATCGGCATAGAACGAGAATCTTTGGCGAAGCGACGGGATTCCATCAACGGAAACAGGCAGGCCAAATGCATCGTGCTCTGTCTTTGCATTAATAGAATTCACCCCTAAATAATCTGCAACATGCGGGTCTAGCATCAGGCGCTGGATATCGTCAATCGAGACACCTAGCGACCACAAAGCCCCCATCCAGGCGCCCCACGATGTGGCGACAATGGAATCGACAGGAATCTTGTATTCTTCCAAAGCGTACAGGACACCCAAATGATACCACGGAGAATGTTCGCCACCGCCAAGGTAAAGCACCGATTTTGCTTTTTTAGCCTGTAACGAATCAGGCACCAGCTGCATAGCACTCAAAAGCGTTTCATCAGCGGAATGTGCCGCCTCTACAGGCGCCACATAAACAGAGGCAATAGCCGCCGTCAAAAGGAGCGTTTTTTTAAGCCAGCCGTGCGGGATTGGAAACATACCGACCTGCCTCTGCAGCAGTCACATAATTCGAGCGAACAAGTTCGGCCAAGCAATCATCCATCAAGAGCATGCCTTCGGATGCGGAGGACGCCATCACGGATGGGAGTTTGAATTGTTCGCCATTGCGAATGTGAGCTGCCACGTTTTGCGTGTTAAAAAGGATTTCCCAGGCCGAAACTGCGCCACCGCCTTCAGCTGCGGAAGGCAAAAGCCTTTGCACAACGACAGCCTTGAGTGCGGCCGCAAGCATCGTACGGACAAGGTCGCGATTTTCGGGAGTAGCTGCAGAAAGGAGAGCATCGACAACGCCAACGGCGTTACCCGCAGTCACGTTCATGACCACTAGAGCGCCCGATTCTGCGGCTCGCAAAATGGAAATCAATGACAAGCCGTCAAAATCGCCAAGCCAGAAAAGATCTGTTCCGCTGCGAAGGCCTTGTTCCAGCTTTTCTGAGGTCGAACCAACCGTATTCACAAGCTTTAAGCTTTCGCCCGTTTTCACAGGCAGTTCATGACTTTCGTCCAAATCGCAGAACCGCAAAATGCCAGAACTGCACAAAGCCGAAACATAAGACGTCGCCGAGACCGTTTTTCCAGAGCACGCTGGCCCTGCAAAAATCACGAGACCGGAACTAAGACCAAGCAGGCTATCGAGAGCCGCAGGCGCGCCAAGCGCTGTAAATTCCGGGCATTCGGCCATGAGCGGGCGGAAAATTGCCGCATTGCCAAGCGCTTCGCGGAAGTACTTTACGCGCCACTTGGAGTTCACCCAAGGCCCACCGACAAACGTTCCCGATTCGCCATCGAGAGCGCCCAAAAATTCAAGCAAAGAACCAAACGGGAGTGCAGAAGATTCAGGGACCGCACAGACGCGACCCGCAAAGCGGACCGCCGAAGGAGCGCCCTCAGTCACAATCAATTCGCTTGCCCCGATGTTCAAGGCGTATTCCAAAAGAGATTCAATTTCTGATGCCATGATGAACCTCGCTAAACCTTGCGGTAAGACGCAAAACGGCGGCTGTCGTTTGCACGTTTCCAGGCTTCGTTGCCTTCGATGTAACCGGATTCTACGCACATCTGCAAAGAATCGTCGAGCGTAATGCCTTGGTCTTTCTGGTTGCTAATCGCAGAGAGGATCTGCGACACATCGCATTTGCGGATCATGCCCGCAATCGTCGACGTGACTTTCATCGCTTCGGTGGCAAGCACAAGTCCCTGGTTTTGCACTGCAGGAATCAAGTGCTGCACGATAACGCCCTTGAGTTGTTCAGCAAGTGAGCATGCAAAGGCGCTGCGGTTCTCGCTCGGCACAGACATGAGGAGGCGCGAAAGAAGCGCGTTGATATTGTTACCGCTCGCGACAGCAAATACGAGAGCGCCCGCGTTCGAAGCCTGCATGAGCAGAGAAAGTTCTTCCATCGTTTCGAGATGGTCAAAGAGAATCACGTCGGCGCCGGTGCGAATGGCAAGTTCGATGCCAGCGGCACCGGAGCGCACATGCAAGCCCACTTCACGTTGGGCGATGGAACCGTTCGGATTCTGGAGCAAGCGTTCAATCGGCTTTTCGACCGTCTGGATGAACACCTGGCGATTCGCAGCAATGCATTCGGCAAAGGCGGTCATCGTCGTGGAGCGGCCGCTCGACGACGGGCCCGCAATGAGCACAAGCCCGCTATTGAGCGTCGCAAACTGCATGCTGAATTCGGGCAAGTAAAGATTCTCGAGCGCCACCGATTCCATCGGAATGATGCGGATGGAAATGCTCGGCGTGACGTCGTTCCACGTCACGGAAATGCGGGCACGACCAACACCGGGGAGGGCAAAAGTCTTACTGAAATTGCGACCGATTACAATCTTGTAGCCGTCCGCAAAACCTTCGGCAGCTTCGGCCAGGCGGTCCATCAAATGCGTTTTTTCGAGCACCTTTTCGGATGCGATAAAGAGCTTGCCGGACTGGCGCATGGTTATCTGGCGGTCGGCGTAGAGATAAACGTCCGTGACGTTAAACTTGCGAGCGTAAGCGATGATTTTTGCAAGCGGCGTAATCGGATGCAAGACATCGGGAGCTTCGACAGCTTCGCCTTCGCCGGTTGCAACGGCGAACTGCGACGGAAGTTCTTCGGTCGCAGTTTCTTCGGCGGGCGTTTCGCTTTCGACCGGAACTTGCACGCTCGCCATGCTCGTAGTTTCGAGACCTTCGACTTTTTCGATAACGACCGTCGAAGATGAGGCTTCGCCGTAAAGGCTGCTGTTGCCTTCAATTTTTATGGCAGGTTCTTCCGCCGGCTGCGGAGCAGGCGCGGCAGAAACTGCTGGAGCAGGCTGCACAGGGGGTGCAGAATGCGCCGGAGACGAAGGTTGCGCTGGCGTTGATGCGGAATGCGCGGGAGCTGCGGCAGACGCAGGTGCCGCGGGCTTTTCTGCAGGTTTTGCAGCGGGCTTCGCGTTTTTCGCTTCGAGGTTCTTCACAAACGCGAGAACCTTATCGTACATGGACTGTTTCAAGATTCCCGCACGAACAAGAACCTGACCGATATCCATCGAGTCGGAGATTTCGCCCCAGTGGGCCTTGACCTGGTCCTCGGACACAACCTTGTTGTGCACAAGGACCTTTGCCATGTACTGATTTCTCATAGGAAATCCCTCCGGCTAAACCACCAACTTGCGATGGCTAAGAACACGCCGATGTAACCGAGTGCATAAACGCTGTTCCAGAACACATACATGTCCGGGAGCGCAACCCCATGCACCACATAGTTCGTCACGTTAAAACGATAAAGTCCTGGGAATACGGCGTGAATCACGACCGCCGCCTTTTCAAGAATTGCAGAAGATGCTCCCTGCAGTTCGCCCATGCGGCTTGCAAACTTGACCTGTTCCATAAGCTGGTCGCTCAAGTGGCCCGCAAAATAAACGCCAAGCGTAAAGAGCGCCGAGAGCACCGTGCTACTGAAACTGCTGAACAGGAGTGCAACCGCAATCACAACCGCCATCTCACAGAAGATGAGGTAGATTGCCGTCAAGAGGCTAAGCGTCGGGCTAGAATTTGTAACCCACAGAATCGCATAATAGATTCCCGTGAGGAGCACGAGATGCACTGCGACAACCGCCAAAAGCCCAAAGTACTTGCCCACGATAAACGCTGCACGGCTAATGGGTTTTGACAAAAGCGTGAGCACCGTACGGCGCTGGATTTCCTTTTGCACAAGGCTAATGCCCACGAAGATGGAAATCAAAAGGCCCGAAAGGCTCATCACCGAAAGCGTCGTGGACTTGATGACATAAGCGCGATCAAACACCGACCACTCGCCAAGCACAATGCTAAAAAGCGTAAGTGCAATCGCCAAAAAGCCAATGTTATAAAGAATCTTGTCGCGAATGGATTCGCGGAACGTATTGAGGGCAATAATGCCGATATGCTTAAGCGTCTGCACGGGCAATTTCCTCCGTCAAAATATCTTCGAGACTCGGACGCTTGTGGTCCATCTTTTCTACGGCAATCCCGTTCGAGAGGCAGAAACCGAGCAAACGGTCACGGGCGACATCGTCAGCGCAGATGTATTCTTGCGGGTGACCGGTAAGCGTTACACCGCGCGGCAAGTCCGCTTCCAAAATTGCCTGACGCGTACGCACATGGTATTCCACGCCGCAGGATTCCGTGATTTCATCGACGGTCCCTTCGCGGACAATCTTGCCATCGACAATCATCGCCACGCGGTGGCTGATGCTTTCCACGTCGCTCAATAAATGGCTCGAATAGAAAATCGTCACGCCATCGCGGTTGAGCTGCTGGATAGCCTCGCGCACGTCGCGGCGACCCATCGGGTCCAGGCCGCTCATCGGTTCGTCAAGAATCAAAAGCTTCGGCTTGCCAAGAATCGCCTGGGCAATCCCCACGCGCTGCATCATGCCCTTGGAATACGAACGCAAGCGGCGGTCGATCCAGTCCTTGTTCGCGTGCAAAAGTTCAAGAGCCCAGCCAATGCGAGACTCGAGTTCGGCCCCCTTGAGGCCCACGAGCTTTCCGTAAAAGCGCAAAAGTTCACGGCCCGAGAGGTAATCGTAAAAATACGGCTGTTCCGGAGAATAACCGATGTACTGGCGACTCTTCACATCGCGCGGGCTGATGCCGTTCACAAGCACCTTGCCCGAATCAAAATTCAAAAGCCCCGTCAAAACCTTAATCGTTGTAGACTTGCCAGCGCCGTTAGGCCCAATAAATCCATACACCTTGCCCGCTTCGACTTTGAAGCTCACGTCCTTGAGCGCAAGCTTCGGCTTCATCGTAAAGCCACTGCGGTACGTCTTGTGCAGGTGCTCAATTTCAATCATCAAATCGCTCATACACGCAATCACTTGTTAGAATTTTCGTCGGAATCGCTAGCCGCATCTTCGCTAGACTCATTATCAGAATCGCCGAGGCCTGCCGCCTTATAGGATTCTTCAATTTCTCGACGGCGGCGGTCTGCCTTTTCCTTTTTATTGACAAAAAAGTAAATGACGGCACCGATCAAATACACGATAATGCCCGAATAGAAAATCGGGTTGATAGATCTGCCCTCAAGACCGGGGAAAACGTTCAAAATAATTTCGTGGCCAAAAAGCGAAAGCAGCACCAAGATAAAACCGAGCGCCCTAAGCACGTGAGTGACAATCACAATTTTTTGCATCGTAAACCTCTAAACGATGCCGTACAACCCGCACGGCATTCACATTTTGAATATATGTATTTATAGATGAAAAAGGCGAGCGAAATCGCGAATATCGTGCGATTTTAAGCGAAATACACGCAAAAAAGGCCTTGCGACGGGATGCCACAGGGCCTTCTTGTTATGATTCAGCTAAGAGGATTGTGTTTTAGCGCATTGCGGGCGCTGTAGTTATTTCGCCTTGACGCAACGGACGGAGGCGGCGATGGTCTTGTTGTAATGTTCATACGTTACTTTGTCCTGTACGCGGACCATCACAGCGCGGGATTCGTCGAATGCATCAGCAGTCCAGAAGCTTGCGCTCACGTTTTCGTCAGCGAACTTGCCATCGTAATAGCGGAAGCCATCCTTACCAATGTTGAGAGCCTTGAGATCGGCCTTTTCAAAGTCTGCCTGTTTTGGGAGTTCCCAGCCTGTGGGGCATGCGTCATTAGCGGATTTCCAATCGTAGAGGCGGCCATACTTTTTGCAGTTGTCGAGGTTATTGCCGTAGCAGTAACTGGAATCAAAATTCAGAAGGTTGGCGTTTTCAGCCATCCACACGCGGCCACCCGTTTCGACGGTGGAATAGGTCTGGCCTTGGCATTTGAGCGTCTTGGCGGATTCATCGTAGTGGCAGTTTTCAACTTTTTCGCATGCAGTAAATGCAATTGCGGTTACAAAAAGAGCCAATACGGCAACGAACTTGAACTTCATATGTTCAATCTCCTTAAGATTGTTTTGGGCACCTCCATTTCTAGAGGCTGCCATTAATGATTTTTTCAAGAGCTCTTTTTTTCGGGCACAAATGTAGATGGAATTAGCCGTTTTGACTAATACTTTCTTTCAATAAGATTCATAATTTTTATTGATGAATTAAGAAAATTCTATAAGACAATTTAAATCGTTTGGGATGTACTAAGGATTTCCCAATAGCCTTCCTTTTTTCCATTTCGTCGCGCAATAACATTGGCTTTCTTCATCTTGTTGATATGATAACGAATCCCATCAATTGTGATATTGCCAATAATTTCAGCCAATTCTTTATTTGTTACAGAAGGCCGCTCTCTGATAATTTCAAGAATCTGACGTGTTTTGTTATCGGTAGTCTTATCGGTAGTCTTATCGGTAGTCTTATCGGTAGTTCTCCGCGCGAAAACACTAACTTTTAGCCCACTCCCTACAATTTCGAATTTTGGAACACTAAGTCCAGCAGCACGGAACAATTCGATCACACGCGTAACACCCGATCCATACTTTTCAATTTCGCCTAACTGATGAAAATGATTGGCTATAGCCTTGTTGCGAAGAGTTGAAAGATACTGATTATTCAATAAATCTTCAACATTCATACCATCCAACAATCGACCAGGATTAAAAAATTCAATATGATCTGAAAACACCTTAACACATGATTCAGAAGGAGATCGATAATCTCGATGCACTACCATATTTAAAATCAGTTCACGTAGCGCATCTAAGGGATAATCCCAAACCAAATCATTTTCTGGCTTACCCGTAATCACAACAGCGCAATTTATATGTTTCTTAACAAAATTGAAAATTCGCTCAACCTGACTTACCAAATCGCCCTGCGCTTCATCTCGATCCTTAATAACCGTCGGAGTCTGAAAGAATCCCATTTGGACAGCAGTATTCATATGCCACTCTTTGGCGAAAAGCATCTCAGCCGCAAAGGTTAATTTACCGTTCCTTAACAATCGATTCTTTCGTAAAAAATCTAGAGGATCTTGAGAAACGTGATATCCACGTTGATTTATCCGTTGAATACTCTGTTCTACTTTTTCAAGCGAAATATCATTTAAAGAACTAGAATCATCCAATACATAATCCCAACTTGAATTTTGCGTCTGAAGCATGCAATCACCTATTTCCGCAGGAGTCATAATATGATTGCTGTTTTTATGACGCATAAAGCAACGCCCCTGAACTGCCACTGGTTTTACAGCACTTTCTCGAACAACTATAGCTATTAGATTTTTCCCTTTATATTTAAAGGACTCCACATCAGGAACTTGCACCGGCTCTGTTTTGCTTTTTATTTCATTAATCCATTGTTGCAAACTTTCTGCACCTAATTGTAAGCCATGAACTTTTTCACTCGATTTAAGCCCAATAATTATGGATCCACCATGCTTATTCGCAAACGCACATACGGATTCTATAACCTCTTGGTTAAAAGAAGACTTAAATTCTATTTTTTCATTTTCTCCTAACGTTATCAGCTCCTCAAAGTTCACTTAAAGCACCTCATTTTTTTCCAAACAGCCTGCCGTTGTCATCAATATAATAAAAGCATTTGCAACACAGCAAGAGGCCGCAAATACCGATTTTGCGAAATAAACTTCCTAATTAGAGTAGATAATTATTTTCTTTTTCGAAAAGAACACTTTCATCACTAAAAAAATATGGTATATTTATTTTGACGTTAAGTTTTTTTTCACAAAAGAAATTTAACGGTTATAGCAGATACCTTTTGCTGAAGGAATTCTTTAAGCGCATTAAGAAGGAGCGTTATAGGAAAACCCCAAATTGTATTTGCAAATAGATTTTAGAGTTCGCTCTTATTCTAGCAATTGGAAAACGACCAAAATTTCAATCCTCTAGGAATAAGGCAGAGCACTCACACCTCGTGGTGTGGGTCGTTTGTGCCTACTAGAAGGAAAAGGTTTCTTGGTCGTTACCTCAATTGCTGTGGGTGCTTGCGATTCCACACTTTTTTATTGGAATCAAGCACCCATTGTAAGGGGAACTCCGCGAGTTTTTTAACCACGGAGGTCAATATGAAGAAGACAAACCTAATCACACTAGTAAGAAACATCATTCTTACATTTCCACTATATTCCGCTGCATTTATTGGTTGTGGCGAAGAAGTTACCGAAGTCACAAATGTGACAAATGAAGTAACGGGAATGGAGCAAGTCAAAAAATATTCAGACTTGCCCAAATGCTCTTCTGATAATTTCGGTTTGATATACTACGTATCAGACTCTGCCAAAGTATTTTACTGCAACGAAAAGAAATGGCTAACACTAAACGGAAGCAACGGAAAAGATGGTTCAGACGGTAAAGACGGCAAGAACGGCACCAACGGAAAGGACGGCGTTTCTCCCGTATTGTTCGATTCAGCTGGGAATTATATCCCAGGAAACGGCGACTCAATTACCGTTGTGATAAAAAACTATGGTAAAACCGTTACGGGGCTAGGGGAATGCACTTCCAAACGCGAAGGCGAAGTTGCACATTTAGACTCTGTAGACAACCCCCTATATTACATCTGCAAGTCCAAATCATGGAAAACAGCGACACCGCTTGAATATGACACCTATAAATGGGCAGACACAACTGATGGTGCGTCAAAATTAGGAAAAGTCACCAAGAAAATGTACGTTTTCGACAAGACTAAATGGCGTGCAGCAATTGGTGCAGAAATCGAACTAGGACTATGCATTGAAAAACGTACTGGCGAAGTGTCTAAATATTACGAAGTTTATTTTACATGCAACAACAGGCAGTGGAGTCCTTCGACTCTGCTTGAGTATGATACTTACGGGAAAGACTGCCTAGAAAACGGATCTATTGATAGCGGTAAAATTTTTCCCTATAACAAGTATGTGTGTGATAGAGGAATGTTTAGATTCGCCATGCCAATGGAATTAGCTATAAAGCAAGGATGTTCTAGCTACAACAAGGGCGAAAAGGTCCAATATCAGTATTCGAATTATGTGTGTGACCCAGATTCGAGTATAGCATGGAATGTTTACTACAATACCGATTTGTGGTTTGCAGATAGAGATTCATCTGGGTGGAGTTTCGATTTTGACCATATAAACATGGGAACAATGAAAGACCCCCGTGATGGCAAGGTATACAAAACCGTAGGGCTGAAATCACAAATGTGGATGGCAGAAAATTTGAAATATGAACTGAAGGGGAGTTACTGCTATCACGATAGTTTGAAGTATTGTGATAAATATGGAGTATATTACAAAGAGTCTTCAATTTCGAAGGCATGCCCCGAAGGATGGCACGTTCCAACAGCAATAGAATGGGGAGTATTGTTTAGTTTACCAATTACGCAAAATCCGGATGGATTGTGGATAGACGGCGAATACAAATTTAATTATGACGCAACAGGTCCTTGCCGTTCAGAATCAACATACAACGGACATACCACAGTAAATTGGTATGATAACGACTGTGCTGATGGATATTGGACATCGAGTAAAGGTGGAGATTACTATTTAGTGACATCCATTAGTAGTGGTTATGGTTATTATGAGTATACGACTACAACGGTTTATGATAATAATGAAGTTCGTCAAATTCGTTGCATTAAAGATACGGAATAAGATACCGCCATTTTAAATAAATTCAAATCGCCCTGACTCTTGTTGGGACGATTTTATTCGTAAAGCCAAAGCCACCTATTTGAAAAGAAAAAAAACATGAGATCCTTCGACTTTGCTCAGGATGACAGCACTAACCCTTTACATGTATAGCCGAAGCAAATTCTTTCAAGAGTGCAGGATCGTTGACTTTTTCCCAGAGGGTGCCTGTCACAATGATCTGGGCGCCAGCGGCAACGCGGACGGCTGCAGTCTGCGGGTCCTTGATTCCACCACCGGTGATAATCGTCATTTCGGTCGCCTTGCGAGTGTAGGCGATGTGTTCGACCGGCACAGGTTCTTCTGCACCGCTACCGGCTTCGAGGTAAACGTAACGCATGCCCATGAGTTCTGCAGCGATGGAATTCACCATGCTGAGCTTCGGCTTGTTGGCCGGCACCGGCATCGTATTGCTGATGTATTCGACCGTCGTGCGCTTGCCACTGTTAATGAGCTGGTATGCCGTCGGGATTGCTTCCATGTTGAGCGCACGCACGAGGGCGCCACCGCGCACCTGTTCATCAATAAGGTAGTTCGGATTGCGACCGCTCACGAGCGTCATGAAAAGCATGGCATCAAAGCCAGGAACAACCTGAGAAGCGCCACCCGGGAAAAGGATTACCGGCAAGTCGACTGCGGCCTTAAGGGCTGCGACCTGTTTCGGGAGCGTAAAATTGCCGAGGTAAGAACCGCCGACCAAGAGCAAGTCCGCACCATTTTCTGCAGCCATCGAGCCAGCCTTGACAAAGGCGGCCTCGTCCGAAGTATCCGGATCCAAGAGCACCGCAAAAAGTGCGCCGCGCTTTTCGATATCAGCATTCAAACGGAGTTCAGTCTTACCAGGTTTCATAACAATTCCTTTTCACACATAATGCGCTAGATAGAGTAAAGATACAATATTTCCACAAGGAGATTCCTGTTCAGGCCAAGGTAACATCGCAAATCAAGATTTCACGGGATCCTTCAGGCTTTCGCCCTCAGGATGACGAGGCGCACGAGCATGACAAAGCAAAAAGAAGGCGGGCCTCAGCCCGCCTTCTGTCCCTCTATCCTCCTAACAACAACCCAAGCACTATTAGAGGGAGCAAATTCAATTTTTAACGCAACGGATCGAGAAATCTTGCATATAGAAGCCTTCCAGCACAGTCCAACTCACAAAATTTATTCCAAGCAATGTGTATTTGCCATCACCGTCCCGCGTCAAAGAGGGGTATGTTTCTACGGCCAAATCACCAAAACCGATTTGTGTCAAATTCCGCCCCATCCGACCATCTACACGGCAGATTTCACCGCACGACTCACGCACAAAGTCAAACAATTCATTCCATTCCTCGCCTTGCGGGATATGCCATCCGTCCGGACATAGGCCTTGATAATACCCGTTCGCCGTTTCAACAGAATCAACATAGGTAGCAAGCTTTGACGACCCGAAATATCCATCATCAAAATCAATAACATAACGGCAAACCAAAGTGTCCAAAACGTCCGCAGGTTGTTCCAGCCCCGTAAGGCAATCACTATAAAAAACAAGTGCTTGATTCGGATCCAGGCCCAAAACGTCTTCAACATTTTCATAACGAACCCAAGTGTTCCAATACGCAGAATCAAGCGTGTTGCGATATTCCAGAAAATCACGGTCACCCCCTTGATCGCGGGCAACTTCAGCAGAATCATACCCCACAGCAGGGACAATTCGTTCATCGCTGTAATTCAGATTTTCGGCCATCCAAGTCATCGGTTTTCCATTTATATTATACGTAACCGTACGGTAAGTTTTTCCGTCACGCGGATCCGTCATCGACCCCGTTTCGTAATCCACCTGTTCAGCAATCTTGTATCTATAAGTCTTACGCCACTGTTTAGCGTTGCAAGTCAAAACGGCCCAGCGCTCATAATCGATATCGATTTCCAAAGAGCGGCCATCATTACCGTCATCGCATTTACCGAGTCCATTTATGCCGGCCATCAACTGAGTCAAATATTCTTTTTCGCCTTCATTTCGGGCATAGACAAATTCAAAATCCAAGCGCCACGAGAATGTATTTTTCACGGAGTCGTTCGCTGCGAAAGATCCAGTCTGAGCAAAGGTTTTAAAAGAAGCCAAAGGCGTTTCCGAGTCACCCCAACCAACGACAAGCGAGCTCAAGTAGCGCAACGCCATCTGCTTGTAATCATCTTCCCAATAGTCAAGTTTGTCAAAATCAAATGTCGCATCAAAAAGACCAACAGCATCTAAAACCTCACGGTCGGCCTGTTGTTTTGCAGCGACAAAGCTCATCCCTTGCTTCACCAAGTACCGCACGCGAATCGCTTCGAGATAGGTCATCATGTTGATGCCGACATTTTTCGTTTCGCGCAGGTCCACAATAGCACTATACAGCACATCGTCATCAAACGACCAAGTACCATCCCACTCCCAATAAGCATTTTCTTGCCATGGAGAGAGTTCAAGCAAGACATACGGACTATGGACTGTCACGCTATCAAAACGGAACATCCCAGACGTATCCGTGCAGCGCGTCATATAAGAAGCACCAGTTGTATCCAAAGTAACAGAATCAAGTTCAGACATTCTTATTACGGATCCCAATTCGACATCGCTAATCAAGGCAAGAGGAGTACCACCAACAGAATCGGCAGCCAAGCGCACAGCCATCACATTCACGGATATATTTTTAAGCAGTGCAGTTTCTTCCGTGGAGCCACCATCATGCGCAAGCGGAGACCGATCAAGATCTTCGGAACAGCTCGAAAGAAACAAGAGAAGAAGCAGCGCTACAATCAGGCAAAACGCCGCTTCTACAAAATCACGCCACAGCGTGTTTTGATCTGATTTTTTCATATATCCTCCTAACCCTTTTTAACACTCTTTTTTGTCATCGGGAAAAACTGCACATTCAAACGGTAGACTTCATCCGTTTCATCATCGCGTGTTGCAATCGCAATAATTTTTTTGCGGAAGGCAGCAATTTCCTGAACAATTTCATCGTAAGCGCGACGCGTAACACCAAGCGTAAGGCCCGAAAAATGGCGCTCATCTTGCGAAACGCCTTCAATAGCATCAAGTGCAAACTCGCCCATCTGGCGGTGCATCCCGCGAACAGCCAAAGGAGTCACATCCATCGGCCCCGTCGTTATAGACTTTTCCGTCTGTACGTAATTTCCATTTTCATCTTTTTGCAAAAAATTCGACTTGAGCAAAAAATTCAGCGATTCGCTGACTTCGGCAGCCGTGACTTCCGGACGGCAGGCTTTAGCAAGGGCAAGCGGCTTTGCGCCAGGCATGGCAGGGGCGAGTTCACGGAGCACTGGATTTTTCCAGCTTTCAAAATAACGGAAGGAATCGCCTTCGATAATCCTCACCTTGTGAATATCAGCGATAGCGAGCATTTTATTAAAAATGGCTTTTTTCTCTTCATCCTTTTTTGCGTGGTCGAACTTAACCATTTCGCAAAAATAATCGAGCTCATAATTTTCAAGCCCCATTGCAGAAGCCACACGGGCAGCAGCATCTTCACTGAGATTGAAACGGCCTTCGCTTACATATTTAAGATAAACCGGCGACGAGAAACCCGCCGCACGCGTAAGCACTTGCCAGGTAAACGCAGATTTCGCCTTCTTTTCGGCGTAATAATCCGCTATATACTGGCGGTAGTTCGTGTATTCCAACACGTCCTTCATTCATCCTCCCAAAAAACACCCTTTACTTTTGTACGCCCGTATTGTTGTACGATATAAATATAAATGAATTTTTCGTAAATTCTTTAAAATCACGATAAAAAAGTGTTGTTTTCGTTGTAATTTTACAAATTTCTTTGATTTTTAGGAAATTTCATGAAATTTTATGATACATATAAATTAATTATCATCTAAACAAGATTTCACTGGATCCCTCGGGCTAACGCCCTCGGGATGACGAGGGGCAAGCCTCGGGATGACGAGATACAAGCCTCGGGATGACGAGGGGCAAGCCTTAAATGACGAGAGGCAGATTCAGGATGACGAGATATAACAAGAAAGGCGGGCCGAAGCCCGCCTTCCCTTTCCTCCTAACAAATATTTTTATTGCGTCTTGAATGCTTATTTCTTGATGCAGCGGACAGCGGCAGAAGTATTCGGTGCATAAGGGCTATTGTCATACCCCTCACTTTCTATTCTTTTCACAAAGACATGCATATCCGCCAACCCTAAACTAAAGCCAATGGGTTTCCAATTGAAAATCTCCAGTTTATACAAAGGCACATCCGCTAAAACAAACTCGTTAGTGTACCCAAAGGTTATGAAATACACAAGACGAAGTTCTTCCTCAATGCTAGCCTGAACCCAGCCATTCAAACCAAATCCCGTCGCAACAGCATCATAAAGCGCCGGCAAAACGTCATTTTGATCAACACCATATCGTTCACCCATATTTCGCAACAACGTTTGCCAATCTTCAAATGTCGGGATTCTCCACCCATCCGGGCAAACGCCCTGATACGCATTATGATTAGACGGTGTGATATAATCTGTATAATTCCAAGTCCAAGTTTTTTCAGAATTTTCTTCAGACGAATCCGACTTTGCAAAATACGTTGTATCCCCTAGAGCATCAACGGAATACACCTTCACATCATCGTCTCCAATATTCATTGCGGCTTTCCACTGATATTCATGCCCATACACACCACAATCCGCACTTCTAGAATCTTCCTTGCGGTAGCAGTCGATACTTCCAGACAAATTCGCTCTTAACGAACTATCAACGCTCAAAGATGTGGTATCCACAAAATCAAGATTTTCAGCCATCCATGTTTGCGAGACATCGCCCCAATTATACGTCACCGTCTTATAAGTTTTTCCATCTCGATTATCCGTCATAGAACCCATGGTATGTTCAATCGTTTTAAATCCCAAGGTCCACTTAGAGGAGCGGCAAACCACAGACACCTTACCATGAGCGACGTCAATTTCAGCGACCGCATTTTCACGAGCATCCGTGCACTTGCCAAGGTCATTCAATCGAGCCAAATAGCCAACCTTATAGTCTATCATTTTTTTCGAATTCAAATAATATTGTTCTCGAATTTCACCTCGTCCGACAAATAATTTCGGCGGCACGGCATAAACGAGCATAGGATCCATTCCTCGAAGATCTTTAAGCACATCTTTTTCGCACATTCGAATCAGTTCATTCACATAAGCCAATTCAGAATTTCCGTCTTTTAAATTTTCAAATCCACCGAAATCTTCATATATACCAAGATTTTCAAGGATTTCGCGCTCCGCCATTTCGCCCGCCTCCGCAAAGGATTTTCCTTCAGCGAAATACTTTTGCAACAACGGCATCTTGGAAGTAGTGAGAGAGCTTACACTTACTTTTTTCACATCTCTCAAATCCACAATAGCCTTCAACTCCTGCGAATACATACGACGGTCACGTGAACTATCTACCATGCTTGCCGGCCTAGACGCATTACGCCCATAGAAAGCTCCACGTTCTCGACAATCTTCTACATAGCACGAATCCAAAGTTTCAATCAGCACATATGGGCTATTTAGAGCCAACGACTCAAATGCAAAACGACCACTATCATTATCAACGGTATCTACAAAAGAACGGCCCGTTTTTTCAAGCGTCAACGAATCCAATTCATAAACAGAAACAACCGTCCCCTTAGCAGCAAACACAGAACCATCGTTCTTCAAAGAATCCTCCGATCCGTTCTCGTCCGCTGTCGACCTCAGCAACGCAGGATACACATCGCCCACGCGACCAGCCAAGGAGTACACGCACGTTTCTTCTTCAGTACCACCAGCAACATCATTATCAGAGCAAGCCGTCCAAAGGAGCGCCATCAGCGCAGCCGAAGTAATTTTGTTGAAATTCATGATATCCTCCTAACCTTTTTTATTTAAATGTTTATTCGTCATCGGAAAGAACTGCATATTCAAGCGATACACTTCTTCCGTTGCATCATCTTCTCTCGCGATTGCAACGATGCGTTTGCGGCACTCGGCAATTTCCTGAACGATTTTTTCGTAGGCTTTGCGCGTGATGCCAAGTGTAAGGCCCGAAAAATGGCGTTCATCCTGAGATACGCCTTCGATAGCCTCGAGCGCGAATTCGCCCATTTGCCGATGGAGCGAACGAACCGCTACCGGTGTCGCCTGTAGGGGACCCGTCGTCACGGATTTTTCGGTCTGTACATAATTTCCATCCTTGCCCTTTTGCAATAAATTCGCCTTAACCAAAAAGCTTAGCGACTCCGTCACTTCAGCAGCAGTAATTTCTGGACGGCAGGCACGGGCAAGAGCAAGGGGCTTTGCGCCCGGCATCGAAGGTGCCAGTTCACGGAGCACCGGATTTTTCCAGTCTTCGAAAAAGCGGTAAGAATCGGCCTCTATGATTTTCACCTTGTGCGCAGCAGCGATCGCAAGCATCTTGTTGAAGAAAAACTTTTTTTCTTCATCCGTCTTGGCGTGGTCAAAGCGGACCATTTCACAGAAATAATCCCGCTCGTATTCCACAAGGGACATTGCTGAAGCAACGCGGAGCGCAGCTTCTTCGCTCAAGTTGAACCGGCCTTCGCTCACGTACTTCAGGTAAACGGGCGAAGAAAAGCCAGCCTTCTCAGCAAACATCTGCCAGGTAAATGCGGACTTAGCTTTTCTATCGGCGTAATAGTCCACAATATACTGCCGATAGCTAGTGTATTCTAGCACATCTCTCATGTTTCCTCCTAACAAACGGCTTTACGATTCCACACATTGCGAATAAAGCATAAACCGTTTCACAATTCAAATATACATTCAATTTCTAAAAAGTCAATAGTTTTTACAATATAAAATCTAATTTTTTATCAAATTTTAGCGTTTTATAAAAATTTAATTAAAAAATCAATCATTTTTCACAATATAAAACAGTCTAGTAAAAAAACAAGAAGGTGATCCCGGCACAAGGCCGGGATGACACAGCACAAAAAGAAGGCGGGGCGAACCCCGTCTTCCCTTTCCTCCTAACCAATAATTGTATTACGTTTTGACTATTTATTCTTTTATGCAGCGCACAGCACCCATCATATAAGGAGCATAAGGATCGTTCCACAAGAACGGAAGATCCGGGCCTCGCCCTCGATTTTCCGGATGTTCCAGATAATCCTCATAGACATCCAAAGGATATCTCAGATCTCCCATTTCAATGCCCAAGCTTTCGCCCTTCATGAAATACTCGAAGACCTCAAAAACATACATTGGAATATCAGCGACGAGGAAATTGTTATAAAACCCTGAATTCACCCCAACACGGACACGATCTGAGTCATACAATTTAATGGCAACATTATTTTTCAAACCAAAACCAGTCGCCGCCTCGTCATACAGAACAATTGTTCCGACACCATCAAAGCCATACGCTTTACTCATATTTTTCAGCAAAGCTTTCCAATCGTTAAACGTCGGCATTCTCCATCCATCCGGGCAGACTCCTTTATACGCACTTTGATTAATCTGCGTAGCATAATCTGCATAGTTCCATGTCCAATATTTAAAATACGGCAAACTTCCCATATGTTCTTCAGGATAGTACAGCGTATCGCACGCGTTTCTGATACTATCATAAGGATAATTCCAATCATTCAAAAATCCATCGACGCACTTCTTTTCGACATATGTCGTATCTCCCAAAGAATCAACCGTATACGTCCTAGCATCATCATAATTAACATTCATCGCAGCACGCCACTGATACGCAAGCCCGTAAACATCGCAGTTTTCGTTATCACGCGCCGAGCGATAGCACGACACACTTCCTCGCAGATTAGCCTTCAACGCACTATCCGCACTCAACGAAGTCGTATCGGCGTAATTGAGATTTTCCGCCATCCAGGTTTGCGAGCCATCACCCCAATTATACGTTACGGTCTTATAGCTTTTGCCGTCACGATCATCCACCATAGTTCCATTCGTGTGCTCAATCGTTTTAAAACCAATAGTCCAATTACCAGAGCGGCACACCACAGACGCATATTTATGTTCATATGCCCCAGCCTTAACCCTACCTTCAGTATTTTCACGAGATTCATCGCACCTTCCTAAGCCATCTTTTTTAGCCATATAATTCGTCTTATATTGCATCATTTTCATGGAATTCAAATAAAACTGTTCCACGACAGGTTCTCGAATAGAGAAAGCCTTTGGCGATGCAAAATAGAGCATTACATCAGTAAAGAGAAAATCAATACGCAGATCCCAATCATCCAAACGAGCCAATTCATTAACAAAAGGTAATTCGGAACCCTCCTGATCCATAGTTTCAAAAGCCCCAAGATCACTATATATACCGAAGTCCTCAAGAATTTTGCGTTCCGCCATCCGGTTCGCTTCATCAAAAGACTTTCCTTCTGCAATAAATTCACGTAACAACGGAATCTTCACACTTGTCAATGTGCTAACGTTTAATTTTTTCACTTGTCGTAAATCTACAATAGCACTCAACGTGAGCGGATACTTATCCCCTCTTGTACTATCAACGGCCTTTCCTGCACGACGTCCATAGAAAATTCCTCGCTCTCCGCAGTTCTCATAATAACAGGAGTCACGAGTTTCAATCAACACATATGGACTATTCAAAGCAAGATCTTTAAATTCAAAGCGACCATCATCGTTGTCGACAGTATCAACAAAAGAACGACCCGTCGTATCGAAAGTCAAAGAATCCAATTCATAAACAGTGACAACCGTTCCCTTAGCAGCAAATATAGATCCTTCATATTCTAAAGAATCGCTTGATGTTTTTTCCGAATCCGTAACCTTCACCAATTTCGGATAGATGTCGCCAACCATCCCAGCCAAGGCATAGACGCCCTGTTCTTCTTCGGCTCCACCCATCGCGCTAACAGACTTGTTATCATCGGAGCAAGCCACAAAAAGGAGCGCCATCAGCGCAGCCAAAGTAATTTTGTTGAAATTCATAGTTTCCTCCTAGTCCTTTTTAACACTCTTTTTTGTCATCGGGAAGAACTGCACGTTCAGACGGTAGACTTCTTCCGTTGCAGTTTCACTTGTCGCAATCGCAATGATGTCCTTGCGAAATTCGGCAATCCTCTGCACGATTTTTTCGTACGCTTCACGAGTGATACCAAGTGTAAGACCCGAGAAATGGCGTTCATCTTGCGGGACGCCTTCAATTGCGTCGAGTGCAAACTCGCCCATTTGGCGGTGCAATCCGCGAACGGCAAGCGGAGTGAATTCCATCGGACCAGTCGTCACGACTTTGTCGGTTTGGGCGTAGTTCCCGTCTTTGTCTTTTTGAAGCAAATTTGCCTTGACCAAAAAACTCAGCGACTCAGAAATTTCAGCTGCCGAAACTTCAGGGCGGCAAGCATGCGCCATTGCCAAAGGCTTTGCACCCGGCATCGCAGGGGCGAGTTCACGGAGCACCGGATTTTTCCAATCTTCAAAAAAGCGGAAGGATTCTCCATCGACGATTTTCGCCTTGCGGGATTCCGCGATTGAGACCATCTTGCTAAACGCGGCGCGTTTTTCGCTATCGTTCTTCGCATGGTCAAACTTGACCATCTCGACAAAGAACTCGCGTTCGTAATCAGCAAGACACATTGCCTGCGCCGTGCGAGTTGCAGCATCTTCGCTCAAGTTAAAGCGGCCCTCGCTCACATATTTAAGATAGACCGGCGAAGAGAATCCCGCCGTTTTGGCAAACTCCTGCCAAGAAAATGCAGTCTTCGCCTTTCGATCGGCATAGTAATCTGCAATATACTGGCGGTAGTCCGTATATTCAAGTATTTCTTTCATTTTTCCTCCTAACCAACGACCCATTCGCTAACGATCGTTTGTTGTTACTTTAAATATAGCTCATACATTTTCAAAAATCAATAGTTTTACAATATATTTTATTGATTTTTACGATAAATTTAAAGATTTCAATAACAATTATAAAAATTACATAATTTCACAATATAAAGAATATTGTAGTTTTATCCTACTATATTTACTTCATGGACTTTTTTACGAAAATCGATATTCCGGCTGCTGATTGGCAGATTGACTACAATTCTAGGCTCGCATTTTTCGGATCTTGCTTTGCCGACAACATCTCGGCACAGTTTGCATCGCGAAAATTCAACGTTTTAGCAAATCCGTTCGGGACGGTTTACAATCCGCTTTCAGCGGCGATGCAGATTAAAGCGATTGCAAACGGGAAAATTTTTGGAGAGGCGGACGTTTTCCAGGACATGCGATTGGGCGTTTCGGAGAGCCGCAACGAGATTCGCGGCCCTTGGCATTGCTGGAACGCACACGGCTCGCTCTCGGCAGCAACTCGTGAAGAATGTATTGCAAAATTGAACGCAGCCACGCAAGAAGCTCGAGAGTTTTTGCAGAAAGCCGACGTCGTGTTTATCACGCTCGGAACCGCGTTCGTGTACTTTTTGAAGGAGAGCGGCATCGCCGTTTCGAATTGCCACAGGCAAAATCCAAACCTGTTTATTCGCAAGATGATTTCTGTAGACCACGCCACCGAAGCGCTGAAAAGCATCGTGCGGGATTTACTGAAGTTAAAAAATGACCGAATCATTCCGCCTTCGGCTCGCAATGACGAGCAAGGCAAGAATCGCGAATTTCACATTGTCTTTACGGTTTCGCCGTTACGGCATTTAAGCGATGGCGCACACGAGAACACGCTATCGAAAGCGACTTTGCAACTTGCGATAGAGAAGGTCATCAGAGAAATCGTCACAGAGTCTGCGACGACCATCAGTTATTTCCCGAGTTACGAGATCGTGATGGACGAGCTGCGCGACTACCGTTTTTACGATGATGACATGATTCATTTGTCAAAGACGGCGGAAGGCTACATTTTCGAGCGCATGGCAGAAACTTACTGCGACGGGAAAACGCTTGAAGACATCAAGCAGGTCGAAAAGTTCTTGAAAAGCGCGAACCACCGCATACAAGATGTTAATTCGCCCGCCACGGCGGCGTTCTTGCAAAAGATGCACTCCGAAGCCCAAAAACTCGAAAGACAAATCGAAGGGCTGAAATTATAACGCAGAGGAGATTCCGGCTCAAGGCTGGAATGACAAAGGAGCCGAGAGATGCAGGAACACGCTTGCATGTTCCTATATCCGAGGCGAACGAGTCATGCACGAAGTGCAATGACAACGCAAAGCGAGAGTTGACTGGATCCTTCGTCGCTTCGCGACTCTGGATGACGTAAAAAAGAAGGCGGGCCGAAGCCCGCCCTCCTCCTTTCCTCCTAACAAAAAACAGAAAGTGAGAGAGAGAATTTTACAGTGAACTTTATTAGTCCTTGATGCAACGGACAAAATACGGATCAAAGACATAGTAGTAAGAATCCGCAGGCCAATAGCTATAACTCATCCTATCGCCAATTAGGACTCCGCTCGCGCCAGCAAAAGGACCATCCTGAAAATCAGGAGCCACAATATAGGAACGAATCGGAGCCACAATCATCCAATCACCATCTCCATGGTATGGGTGTAAATCGTCCTTCATCCCAAACCCGAAACCGACTTCATCGGCAAGGACCGCGCCCACTCTAGCCGTATCCACTCCATACTGTTCCACTATATACTGACGCAGGGTTTCCCAATCGCTTTTATTCGGAATTCGCCAGCCATCGGGGCAAATTCCCTGATAAGACGAAGAATTAAATTCAGGAATCAGCTCCGCATAGTTCCAGTTCCACGCACCCAAGCCACCATTTTCTTCAAATATGGCAGCGCAGTACCCCGTGCCAGCAGCGTCCCACCACAAATTTCCTAAGCATTCTTCTTCTGGCGAACTACAGGAAATCGCATGCCAAGCGGCTTCGCTGTCGGCCATCACCTTATACGAATACATACACGTATCCGGCATATAGGCCGTATCACTCGAAGAATCGACTGCCAAGAACCGCACCGATTCCTTGTCAAGATTCATCGCGGCTTCCCAACGGTACTCGCGGCTACTAGCTTCGCAGCTCGAATTTCTTTCATATGTCCTGCGTTCCGATTCCTTTTTATCAAAGCAAACCGAGCGTTCAAGCAAATCCGCCTTGAGAGAATCTCCCGATGCAGAAATCGCTCCCGTATAATCCAAATCTTCCGCCATCCACGTTTGCGTTTTTCCATTGATATCGTACGTGACGGTTTTATAAACCTTTCCATCGCGAGCATCGACAAGTTCACCCGTCGTATACTCGATTGACTTATAACCAGGCACCCATTCACCCGAACGGCACACGATCATCGAGGAATTATATTCATATTGGTTCAGTTCAAACATTTCTCCTTCATTTTTCTCTGTACACTGGGCGTGTCCCATTTTCTTCGCCCAATAGCCAAGCTTGTATTTCAGCATCTTTATCGTATTCCAATACATCTGTTCCTTACCTTCAGACGCGTAAACCTTAGGAGGAACATTCCAATATTGTTCAATCAGCATTTCCAGATTATCGTGATTAGGAACCACATTCGTATCTAGCCCTGCATATTCCTGGACCAGTTGTCTTACAAATGCAAGTTCCTCATTTTCTGCACTGTCGAGGCTTTCAAAGCGGCCCAGTTTCTTATATATTCCATAATTTTCAAGAACCAGACGTTCGGCCTCCACATTCGCCTCGTCAAACGAACTTCCCGAAGCGACAAGCCCTCGAACTACAGGACTTTTCATGTGAGTCAAAATATTGATACTGACATTTTCCGATTTACGCAGATCAATAACAGCACTCAACATTCTTGAATACTCAATTTGATCGTAATCATCACTAAAGTAGATATCACTCCGGTAATATTTCAGTTCTTCTCGACCACACTCTATACTACCGCAAGATTCCAGCACGGACACTAACACATACGGACTATGGAAGGCAATGTTTTCAAAAGAGAATTTACCGTCATCGCTCAAAACGGTATCTATAACGTAGTTACCGGTCGTATCAAGCGTTACGGAATCCAGCTCGAACAATGTGACAACAGAGCCCTTCTTTACAGTAACATCGTTTTCGGCACTCCAGGAAATTTCCTGTCCGCTACTAGTCCTCGCCGACAACATACTCGGATAAACATTTCCAATACGGCCCGCCATGGCATAGACGCCAGTCTCTTCGACGGTGCCACCGGCAACATTGTTTCCTGAATCCGTTTCCGAGCACGCTGCAAACATAAAGGCGAGCAGCATCGCCATTTTGCAGACAAACTGTCCGCTAAATTTTGAGTAATTCATGATTCCTCCAACTCTATTTTTTTAATTCTTGTTTTTGCGTCAGCGGGAAAAGCTGCATGTTCAGGCGATAGACTTCGTCTGTAGCGGCGTTTTTCCGAGCAATGGCGATAACTTTTTTACGGCAATCGGCAATTTCTTGCACGATTTCATCGTAGCCTTCTTTAGTGATACCGAATGTAACACCCGAGAAATTTCGCTTGTCCTGAGCGACACCTTCAATCGCCTCAAGCGCGAGTTCGCCCATTTGGCGGTGCATCGTGCGGACAGCCAAAGGCGTTACCCCCATGGGGCCCGTTGTCAAGGACTTTTCCGTTTGTACGTAATTGCCTTCGTCATCTTTTTTCAGGAATCCGCCTTTGACGAGGAAGTTCAGCACATCGCTGACTTCGGCAGCGGTAATTTCTGGGCGGCAGGCATGAGCTAGAGCAAGCGGTTTTGCGCCAGGCATTGATGGAGCGAGTTCACGAATGACCGGATTTTTCCAGCTTTCGAAAAAGCGGAAAGCATCGCCTTCCAAGATTTTAGCCTTGTGGGCGTCCGCAATTGCAAGCATTTTGCTGAAAGCGGCCTTCTTTTCTGTGTCCGTCTTGGCGTGGTCAAACTTGACCATTTCGGTGAAATATTCGCGTTCGTAATCGAACAAGCGCATGGCATCTGCCACGCGAGCGGCCGCCGAATCGCTCAAATTGAAGCGGCCTTCGCTCACGTATTTTAGATAAACACGCGAAGAAAAACCTGCTTCGTTCGCGAACTCCTGCCAAGTAAACGCAGATTTCGCCTTTTTATCGGCATAGTAATCTGCAATATACTGGCGATAGCTCGTATATTCCAGGATTTCTCTCATTTTTCCTCCTTTATTTTGAATTGGAGATTTTACCCGTCCAAATCACTCTCGAAGCCAAATATACAACAAAAATTTAAAAACAGCAATAGTCTACAATACAAAATAGTGATTTTTGTTAAAATTATTGTGATTTTACAGATTATTATAAAATTTTAATCATTTTCCACAACACAAAAGTATTGTAGATTTTTTTTCAATAGGGAATGGCGATCCCGGAACGGAGTCCGGGATGACAACGCAAAAGGAGACGCCCGCTCACTTCGACTGCGCTCAGCACAGGCTCCGACGGGCATGACAATACGATGGAATGGCGATTCCGGCACCCCGGAACACGTCCGGGGCAGGCTCAAGCCGGGATGACAATGTAAAGGGAGATGCCCTCCCCATACGCGGATCACGACTACAAAGCAGCAAAACTGCAAGTAGTCAAAGAGATCAAGTCGGGCATGGCAATACGATGGAATGGCGATCCCGGCACAAGGCCGGGATGACAATGTAAAGGAAATGCGCGGGCGTTGCGCCCGCAGCGATATTTTAATGCTGTTGGGATTGCGATTCGCGCATGCGGCGGCGAGCACGGGAACCCGGGCGGTTACGGCGATGACGGCGACCGCCGTTCTGCGGATTCGGGGTGTTGTCGGCAGGAGCGTTCTGCGCGTTCACATTCTGGGCGGAATTGCGAGATTCATTGCGAGAGTCCTGTTCGTGATTGCGCGGAGCATTGTTACGCTGAAGATTTTCATCATTTGCATTACGGGCATTCTCGCGATTTTCATTGCGGTTGTCCTTGCGACCGCGAGGACCGCGATTATCCTTATGCGAACCTTGTTTATTGCGAGTTTTCGCAGCGCAGGCCTGAGCTTCTTCGCGCGACATGCGACCGCGAGAATTGCGCATCATGCTTTCGGCAGTTTCTTTTTGCGGAGGCGGGAGCTTCTCGTAAATGCTCTGATCGCCTTCCGGGATTTTCACACGAGTAAGCTTTTCAATCCCGCGCAAATCGGATTCTTCGTCCGGAGAACAGAACGAAATAGCAACGCCTTCCTTCCCTGCACGGGCCGTACGGCCAATGCGATGCACGAACGTTTCGTGTTCATTCGGCAAGTCGTAATTGAATACATGGCTCACATCGTCCACGTCAATGCCACGTGCAGCAATGTCTGTAGCCACAAGTACTCGAATTTGTTCGCACTTAAAATTTCCGAGAGCTTCTTGACGACGGTTCTGGCTCTTGTTCCCGTGAATGGCGGCACACTTGATGCCGGCCTTTTCGAGAACGCGCACAATTTTATCGGCACCATGCTTTGTACGACAGAAGACAAGCACCTTTTTCATTTCAGGGTGTTCTGCCAAGAGTTCCTTGAGGAGAGCCCCCTTGCGGCGCTTGTCAATGCGGTAAAGTTCCTGACGGATGCGTTCAATCGGAGTGCTCTGCGGCGCAACTTCAACACGCACCGGATTCGGGCGCAAAATCGTCGCGGCAAGTTTCGAAATTTCTTCCGGCATCGTAGCACTAAAGAACAAATTCTGTCGGTCTTGCGGGAGCATCGCGACGACCTTGCGGATATCATGGATAAAGCCCATGTCCAGCATGCGGTCTGCTTCGTCAAGCACAAAGAATTCAAGCTTCTTGAGCGACACGGCCTTTTGACCAATTAAATCCAACAAACGTCCTGGGGTAGCGACAAGCACATCGACACCACGAATAAGCTTTTGCTTTTGCGGATTGTCGTTCACGCCACCAAAAATGCACGCCGTCGAAATCGCCGTGAACTGCGCATAATCCTTGAAGCAGTCTTCCACCTGGATGGCAAGCTCACGTGTCGGCAACAAAATCAAAGCACGGCAAGTTTTGGGAGAACGGAACTTCCCGGAATCCAAAAGTCGCTGCAAAATCGGGAGAGCAAAAGCAGCCGTCTTACCGGTTCCCGTCTGAGCAATTCCCAAGAGATCCTTGCCTTCGAGAAGGCTCGGGATGGAACGTTCTTGAATCGGGGTCGGGGTTTCGTAACCAACAGCGCGGACAGCCCGCTGCAATGGATTTGCCAAAGGAAGTTCTTCAAATTTCATACTGCGCAAAGATAGAAAAAGAGAGGCTTATACCTCTCGAACAGTCAGCGCTTACGGCGATTCATTTCGGCATGAGCGGCATAGAACGCTTCTTTATCCTCGTACATGCGCTCATCAACAGCGTTAATAAAGGCATCCGCACTTTCGTTCTTCATGTCGAACTTGTGGAAGCCAACAGAAATAAAAAGTTTGTAGGGTTTGTCAGTTTCTTTATTGAATTTATCAAAAGAGTGGCGGATTCGAGCAAGGCAATTTTCTATTGCAACGTCATCTTGAGTATTCAACAAAATAATAAATTCATCGCCCGCATAGCGAACTACGCTACCTGCGTTACCCACCGCCGATTTCAGGATTCGGGCCGTTATCACCAATGCATCGTCACCCACCGCATGGCCTAATTCATCGTTGATACGCTTGAACCCATTCAAGTCAATCATGATACCCGTAATGTTCAACTTCGTCCGGTCCGTAAGTTTGTCCAACAGATAATTCAAATAGGAACGGTTAAAAAGACCTGTCAGCTGGTCATGGTAAATCATTTCGTTCTGGAGACTCGCAAGCACGCCCGCAATCGAGACGGCGATACTCGTCGGAATCACAGAAATTCCATAATAAAGCGACTGCACCACACCACCGATGAGAATCGGCGCGAGATAAACCCAAATCGGGAAAAACTTGAGGATGCCGCCCTTTGAGCGCGCCTTGATATAAACCACAACGCTATAAACGACAAAAAAGTAATCTACCACTAAGAAGAAAGCGTACAGATCAGTTCTCGAATAAAGGTTGTTCTCGTCGATAGAAAATACAATCGGCGTAAAGATATTTATCAAGAGCAAAGTAATGCCAACGGCAACAATTGAGTCGAGCACAATTCTAGAACGGCGCGGGATTCCACCATTCAAATGGAACGAAAGGAATCGCACCCAGAAAAAGCTTGCAAGCATATTCGCCGCAAAAAGCCACGTACTCGTCGCATAAACGGCAATCTTTGGAACAAGGCCGGGCACGCCCTTCATCGAATAAGAAATCGGGTCGGCTATGCAGCTCGTGAGAGCAAGGAACATCATCAATAGCAAATTCCGGTCCGCACGGCTGCGCGTCTGGAAACGCCATAAATTACAAACAATCATGACAGCAATCAGAACTATCCCGATTACGTTTGTAACATAAATGCTTTCTAGATTAAATAACGGCTCCATATTTCCAACCTGCTCCCTAATTATACATTATAATTAGGCAATCTTGGCAATAAGGGTTCCGCAGAAAAACGCTTTTTGCAACAAAAAAAAAGAAGTTTCAAGAAATTATTTAGGACTTTTCTGGCGTCCAAAACTCCCGATAGGGTATTTCACCACCAAAGTTGCCGCCTTGTTGCCGAGGAACTGGATAACCTCCACCATCGCAATGATGATAACGACCGATTCGATCATTACGTCAGTACGGAAACGCTGGTAGCCATAACGGATGGCTAGATCACCAAGACCTCCCCCGCCGATTGCCCCCGCCATCGCCGAATAGCCAATCAGCGTGATTATAGTCAAAGTAACACCAGAAATAATCGATGGAAGCGCTTCGGGAATCAACACTTTTCGCACCACCTGACGTTTGGATGCGCCCATGGCAACAGCCGCCTGGATTACGCCCTTGTCCACCTCGTTCAACGCCGTTTCGGTCAAGCGCGCAATAAAAGGAGCCGCCGCAATGGATAGCGGAATAATCGTAGCCTCAGTTCCAATCGCCGTACCCAACACCACACGGGAAAGCGGGAACAGCACAATCATCAAAATCACGAACGGGAACGAACGTAGCACATTCACGATACGGCTAATTAATTGATACGGAATAATTTTGGGAGCGATACCGCGCGGGGATGTGACAAATAAGAAAATTCCAAGAGGAAATCCGAGAAGAATCGCGAACAACGTCGAAAAGAAAACCATGACGACAGTTTCCCAAGTCGATTGCAAAACCAGTTCTGTTATAGGACTCATCTTTTGTTCACCTCGTAACCTTGAGCCTGCAAATAAGCGATAGCGGAATCCACTGTGATTTCTTCGCGACGGATGTTCGACAAAAATTCACGAGTGATTTCGTGCCTGGGTGAACGGAAAACATCCGACACCGCCCCCGTCTCGATAACGTAACCTTTGTCTACAACAGCGACATATTGGCAAGCATCGCGCACCACTTCCATCTGGTGCGTAATCATCACCACTGTGAGATTCATTCCTGCGTGGATTTTCTTAATCAAGTCCAGAATTTCGTGAGTCGTCTGCGGGTCGAGCGCACTCGTCGCTTCGTCGCAAAAAAGAATGTTCGGCCGCGGCGCCAAGGCACGTGCAATCGCCACGCGCTGTTTTTGACCACCCGAAAGTGTTGTAATCGGCGACTTCTCGCGGTCTTCAAGGCCCACAAGCGCAAGCATCTCTTTGACGCGAGCGTCGATATCGCGGCGGTTCCAGCCTGCAAGTTCCAGCGGGAACGCCACATTCTTGCCTGCCGTGCGAGAACTGAACAAATTAAAATTCTGGAAAATCATTCCGATTTCGAGCCTACGGCGGTTCAGCTCTTTTTTTGGCAAATGGTCCACACGAACGCCATCGTAATAGACCTCACCCCTATCGGGAGTTTCCAACAAACTCGCAAGCCGCAACAGCGAAGATTTGCCAGCCCCGCTCTTGCCGATAATGCCGATGATGGAATTATCAGGAAAATCAAGGGAAACATCCTTGACTGCCGTGACGCTTGCGCGTTTTGTCGTGTATGTTTTATTGAGATGTTCGAGCCTAAGCTGCATTGACGCAATCTAAAAAACGGGAACCACTTCGCCCTTGGTGTACTTGCCCTTAATCCAATTCTTGACCTTTTCGCTCTTGAGGGCGTTCACCAAGGCCTGAATCTTTGCAGACTTCTCGTTACCCGCCTTGACCGCAATAACATTCACGTAAGGCGAACTCGCATTTTCAACAAACAAACCATGAGACGATGCATTAAGACCTGCCGGAATCGCATAGTTGCCGTTGATGGCGGCCGCATCCACATCCTGCAAAATGCGCGGGAGCGAAGCAGCCTCCAGTTCCTTGAACTTCAGCTTTTTCGGATTCTCGGTAATATCAATGGGAGTTGCAGTGATGCCAGACTTTGGATCAAGCTTAATAAGGCCAGCAGCCTGCAACAAAAGCAAGGCGCGCCCTTCGTTGGTCGGGTCGTTCGGAATCGCAATCGTTGCACCTTTCTTCAAATCTGCAAGCGATTTGACCTTTTTCTTGGAATTCTTCGACGGATAAAGTGCGAAAGGTTCCACATGAATGCCGCCCGCATTCACAAGATGCGTTCCCTTTTCTTTATTGAAACTTTCGAGGTAAGGCAAATGCTGGAAGTAATTGGCATCTAATTCGCCAGATTCCAGCGCCTCGTTCGGAGTCACGTAATCTGTGAACTCAACAACCTTGAGTTCATAGCCCGCCTTGGCAAGGTCATCCTTAACCAAGTTCAAGATGGAAGCATGCGGCTCCGGAGTCGCACCAACCTTGATGACTTCGGCAGAAAACGTAGCAATAGCGGCAAAAGCAACAGACAAAATAATCTTACTGATATTCATTTTTACTCTCCTATTTTTTTTCGCACAAAAGATAGGATTAGCAAGAGTTATCAGCAAGATATATTTAACTATAGCGTTTTATAGGATTTTTCTATACGTATTTTGTGCAAAACGCTTTACGCTTGTTTCCAATGCTTTAGTTGCGAGAGGTGTTTGTCGAAAAAGGCGCGGCGTTCTGCATCGGGAGTATTGTCGGGATTGGGCATGTGCGAAAGCAGAAAATCGAGGAGGACCGACTTGTCGTTGTAAACAAACTTACCGTCGGTATAGCACCACTTGCAATAATCTTCGTTGAATTCGCCGTTCAGTTCACGGCTGATCATGGAATCTTCGCTGAGAGGCATTCCGCAGCATTGGCAGAAGAGTTGGCGCGGAGCGCCGAGTAACGTGTTGATGGACACGTCGAATTCACGGGAGATGACTTTGAGCATTTCGGTATTCGGCTGGGTTTCGCCAGTTTCCCAGCGGCTCACAGCTTGGCGCGTTACATGCAAGCGTTCGGCCATCTGGTCCTGGGTCAGGTTTTGATTCGAGCGCAACTTAAGCAAAACTTCTCGTACTTCCATAATATTCTCCTTTTGCAAATAAAATATTTTTTATCGTTTATCATTTCTTTTGACGAGTATAATATAGAACCAAGCTATAACAAAAGCAAGCAACAGGTTGTTGCTTTTTTACGAGAGATGCGCAACCGAGAAACGCGCCCCCCCCCAGGTCCACAAACAAAAAAAAGGCGCCACGCATAAATGCGAGGAACACCTTTTATAGGAGGAGATTCCCGCTCGGAGGCGGGAATGACATTATGCACCGAGCTTTGCTCTAATCCAGTTGTTAGCGTTAGCGATAGCTTCGGCAATCTTTTCCGGTTCGCGGGTACCAGCCTGAGCGCGGTCCGGACGGCCACCGCCCTTACCGTTGCAAGCCTTAGCGAGATCCTTGACGATGTCGCCAGCCTTGATGCCCTTGGCCTGAACGTTCTTGCCAACCATCACGGCGATGCTACCGGAACCATTGTCCTTGTTCGCAATCACAGCAACGCTATCGACGTCAAGCTTGTTCTGAACGCCGTCGAGCAAGTTCTTGTACTTTTCATCCGGCAAGGAGAGTTCGCGAACGTAGAGGTTCACGCCCATCACGTTGATGCCACCGTTCAAGAGTTCGGCAGCGGCGAGCGTTGCGAGTTCAAGCTTCACGGACTGGAGGCTCTTTTCGAGGTTCTGCGTCTTGGCAAACGTCTGCTGAATGCGGTCGAGAACTTCGGCATCCTTGCAGCGGAGCTGTTCACGGAGAGCCGTGAGGATCTGCGTACCAGCACGGAGGAGGCTCAAGGCGCCACGGCCAGAAACGGCTTCGATACGGCGCACGCCTGCGGACACGCTAGATTCAGAAACGATCTTCACCATGCCGATGTTACCGGTGTTCTGCACATGCAAGCCACCGCAAAGTTCGCGGGAGAATTCGACGCCAGCGTCACCCATTTTCACGACGCGGACCTTGTCGCCATACTTTTCGCCGAACAGAGCCATAGCACCGCTAGCCTTAGCTTCATCGACGTCCATCACGTCGGTGTGAACCGGCAAGCATTCCATGATCTTGGCGTTCACGATGTCTTCGACCTTCTGGATTTCTTCAGTGGTCATGGCGTTGAAGTGGCTGAAGTCGAAGCGGAGGAGTTCGTTCGAAACGAAGCTACCCTGCTGCTGCACGTGAGTACCAAGCACTTCACGGAGAGCGGCTTGGAGCAAGTGCGTTGCGGAGTGGTTCTTGCGGATGTCAGCGCGACGATCGTTATCGACAGTAGCCATGAACACGGCGCCCATCGTTTTTTCGTTAGCATCGCCCTTCACAACCTTACCACGGCAGAGAGCAGTATCGTTCACCTTCACGGTGTCGAACACCTGGATTTCGAGGTCGGCAGAAACGAGCGTTCCCTTGTCACCAACCTGGCCACCCATTTCGGCGTAGAACGGAGAGGTTTCGAGGACGATGGAGAGCACGCCCTTGTCTTCGCGCCAGCGGACAACCTTCGTTTCGCAAGCGGAGAGTTCATAACCGACAAAGTTTGTGCTAGCTTCGCTGTACTGCGTCCAGCCTTCGGTACCCATCGTGTTGATGCCCTGCTTCATGTTAGCGCGGGCGCGTTCCTTCTGTTCATTCATGCACTTTTCATAGCCTTCTTCATCAATGAGGAGGCCCTTTTCTTCGGCGAGAATGCCAGTGAGGTCCGGCGGGAATCCATAAGTATCATAGAGCAAGAACACCTTGTCGCCCGGAATCTTGTCGCCCTTCTTGAGTTCGGCAGAGATAGCGGCGAAGCGTTCGAGACCAGCGTCGAGCGTACGGATAAAGCTTTCTTCTTCGCTCTTAATCACGCTAGCAACAAATTCCTTGCGTTCACGGATTTCCGGGAAGGCATCGCCCATCGTGTCGGCGAGCACCTGAACGAGCTGGCAAATGAACGGCTTCTTCTGACCGAGGAGGCGGGCAAAGCGGCTAGCACGGCGGAGGATGCGGCGGAGCACGTAGCCACGGCCTTCGTTAGACGGGAGAGCGCCATCAGCAATTGCAAACGAAATAGCGCGGATGTGGTCGGCAATCACGCGGTGCGGGGTGCCGGCTTCGCCATCGTTGTACGGAACGCCAGAGAGTTCAGCGATCTTTGCGATAATCGGGGTGAACACGTCGGTATCGTAGTTGCTGGTCTTGCCCTGAAGAATAGCGCAGATACGTTCGAAACCCATACCGGTATCGACGTTCTTGGCCTTGAGCGGAATGAGGGAGCCGTCGCTCACGCGTTCATACTGCATGAACACGTTATTCCAAATTTCAATGTAGCGGTCGTTTTCGCCGTTCACGCCCTTGATCGGGTCCTTGAACGTTTCGGCCTGCGTAGCGAGGTCGCCGCGATCGTAATGGATTTCGGAGCAAGGACCGCACGGACCGGTGTCGCCCATTTCCCAGAAGTTGGAGTGTGCATCAAAACGCATGATGCGGTCATCCGGAAGACCGGACACGTCCTTCCAAATCTGCCAGGCTTCGTCATCATCCTGATAGACAGTTGCGAACAGGCGTTCCTTCGGGAGTTTCCACACTTCGGTCAAGAGTTCCCAGGCCCAAGAAATAGCTTCCTTCTTATAATAGTCACCGAAGCTCCAGTTGCCGAGCATTTCGAAGAAGGTGTGGTGGTAGTTGTCGCGGCCCACGACGTCGAGGTCGTTGTGCTTGCCGGACACGCGGAGACACTTCTGGCTGTTGCATACGCGCTTCCAACCCTTCGGATTGTCGCCAAGGAAAATTGCCTTGAACTGGTTCATGCCCGCGTTCGTGAACATGAGCGTCGGGTCGTCATGCGGAACCACCGGCGAAGAACGCACAAAGAGGTGGCCCTTGGATTCGAAGAACTTGATAAAGGATTCGCGCACTTGCGCAGAAGTCATTTTTTCGGACATAGCTATTCCTTTGATTTTTTACGGCGACAAATTTAGAAAAAAAAGGAGATGCCCGCACGGAGGCGGGCATGACAATGTACCAATAACTAATAGCTAATGACCAATGACTAACGACTATCGACCAACTACTAGTACAGTTTTTTCATGTCGGTGAGGTGGCCTTCTTTTTCGTGGAAGAGCGTGAGCGAGCCTCCCTGAATCTTCTGGAAAATCTTGGTGAGCTTTTCAACGGCGATAGCCTCTTCAAAGCCGACTTCGTTATAAGCGGTTTCGCCAATCACGATGCCCACGTTCATCATATCCGGGGCCTTGCGGCGCAAGTAATTCAAGAATTCCTCATCGCTATTGAGCACGTCTGTCGGCGTGAGCTTTTCAAATTCCGACGGATCACGCGTACTTGCGTGCAGTGGGAACATGTCGTCGCCCACGATCTGTTTCGAATTCAAATAGAAAACATTTCCGACATACAAACTAATAGAATCATTCAGAACCTGACGCACTTCAATCAGCACATCGCTTGTAATCGAAGCCTCCTGAATGTCAAGCTTAGAAGGGGCGCAAGCCATAAAAGCAAGCGAAATTGCGGCAAGAGCCGTAAGGAAAAATTTTTTCATGATTACCTCTTTTTAAACCAATATACAATCATTTACATTTCAAGAAAAGCAAAAAATGTTTTATAAAAAAAGGGATATTCCCTCCCGGAACGGGGTCCGGGATGACAAGTGGCGGGAATGACATACAAAAAAGCCCCCCAGATTTCTCCGGGAGGCTTGTTTCTATACACCAAACTTTTTATTCGGCTTCGTAGTCCATGATGAGGCGGCAAACACCGTTTTCAACGATGACGTTGTCTTCACGGAGCATCACGCGTTCCATTTCCCAGTTACCGCGGCTCCAATGGTCGTAGTTAAGATCTTCGCCATCGAAATCGTCCTGCCAGAGCATCGTAAAGCCCTTGGTAGCTTCATCGTAAGAGTAAACGCGGACATAGTCAATCTGCTGTTCGACCGGGAGGCCAACACCGCCATCCCACTTACCCGTCCAGGCAGAGCTCTTGGAGGCCCAGAGGTTAAAGCGGAGAGACTGTTCCTTAGTCAAGAACTTCACTTGGTCTGCGTCAGCATGGGTACCACGGCTCATGCCAAGCGTATCGCGGCGAACTTCGACGCTGTCGATTTCCCAGGAAACGTATTCCGGAGTCCAAACGATTGCGTAAAGGTGGAAGTCCTGCGTAGCATCGAAGCCAAATTCATGAAGCGGCTTGCTTTCAGAAGCGGTCGTAGCCTTGATCGTGGGATCGGCTTCACGAGTGATGATATTGGACTGCCACTTGTCAGCAGCCTTGCCCAAAACTTCAATATCAATTTCGTTCCACGGTTCATCTTCCTTGAGCCAGGAGTTATCATAATAGACGAACATGGAGCTCACGGTGCCAGAAAGGGCAGCCATCTTCATGCGAGCTTCGAAACGGCCATACTTGAACTGGTCAAGGCCAGTAAGTTCAGCGCCGTAGAAGGAGTACTTCTTAGTCGGATCGAGAGCGGTCAGCTTCGGCACTACATAAGTGAACTGAGAAGCGCCATTCGAGCTGGAAGAAACACCCGGGAGGGCATCCACAGAGCTTGAGGACACGCCCGGAAGAGCTTCGACAGAGCTAGAAGAAAGTTCCGGAAGGACGACCGAACTCGAGGACAAGTCACCAACCGGCAACACAGAGCTCGAAGACAAATCAGTCGGAGGGAGCTGGGCTTCGGAACTAGAAGACACCGTTGCATTTGTGCTCGGCGGAGCAGCGAAATTTGTATCTTCATCAGAGCATGCAGCAAGGAAAGCCACAGCAACCATCGGAATAAGAATCTTTTTCATTGTTGACCTCTTAATTTCTTTAACTATAAGATAGTTTTTGATTTTCCCTAGCGTACACCTAGCGACAGCATTTTTAAAGTCAACTGTATCGATTGTATTTTACACATTTTTGAAACACTTTTACATAAAAAACCGACTTTTTCAAAAATTAGCCATGTAACATTCTCGTAAGCATTTTGCAAAGTCACTTCAGATTGAAAAGCCTCATTTTATACCTTGCCTGCCCCTTTTTTAATATGTATATTGCGTTTTACAAAAAAAATCGATAGAAAAAAGCACAATTTCGGGCCCACCTTTTTCTACAAGGCTTAAAAGTTAAACAACTTTTTAATTGTATTGACAGCCGGGTTCGAGACAAAAGAGGTTACTATGCAGGAAGCATGGACAGGCTTTAAAGGCGGTCGCTGGCAGGAAGAAATTAACGTCCGCGACTTTATCCAGAAAAACTATACTCCCTACGATGGCGACAAGTCGTTTTTGCAGGGACCGACTGAAGCTACGAACAAGCTCTGGGCAGAACTCCAGGAACTACAGAAGAGAGAAATTGCAAAGGGTGGCGTCCTCGACATGGACACAGACGTTGTCTCCACTCTCACAAGCCATCAGGCAGGCTACATTTCCGAAGAAACCAAGGATCTCGAAAAGATCGTAGGTCTCCAGACCGACAAGCCGCTCAAGCGCGCATTCATGCCGTTCGGCGGCATCAAGATGGCTGAAGAATCTTGCAAGAACTACGGTTACACGCCGAGCGAAGAACTTCACCGCATCTTTACGGAATTCCACAAGACCCACAACCAGGGCGTTTTCGACGCTTACACGCCGGCAATGCGTATGGCCCGCAAGGCCCACATCATTACGGGTCTTCCGGATACTTACGGCCGTGGCCGTATCGTCGGTGACTACCGCCGCGTCGCCCTTTACGGTATCGACTACCTCATCGCCCAGAAGAAGGCCGACAAGGCTCTGACCGACGAAACGGATATGCGCGAACACGTGATCCGCCAGCGCGAAGAACTCGCCGAACAGATCAAGGCCCTCGAAGGCATGAAGGTCATGGCCAAGATTTACGGCTACGACATTTCCAAGCCGGCAACGAACGCCCGCGAAGCCGTGCAGTGGCTCTATTTCGGTTACCTCGCTGCCATCAAGACGCAGAACGGTGCCGCCATGAGCGTCGGCCGCGTTTCGACCTTCCTCGACATTTACATGACCCGTGACTTGCAGAACGGCGTCATCAACGAAACCGAAGCTCAGGAAATCATCGACCATTTCGTGATGAAGCTTCGTATGGTCAAGTTCGCCCGTATCACCAGCTACAACGAACTCTTCAGTGGTGACCCGGTGTGGGCTACGCTCGAAGTTGCTGGCCTCGGCCAGGATGGTCGCCATCAGGTGACCAAGAACGACTACCGCTTCTTGCACACGCTCGTGAACATGGGTCCGTCTCCGGAACCGAACCTCACGATTCTCTACAGCCCGCGCCTCCCGGCAAGCTTCAAGAAGTTCGCTGCAGAAATCTCCGTGAAGACCAGCGCCATCCAGTACGAAAACGATGACACGATGCGTCCGATCTGGGGCGACGACTACAGCATCTGCTGCTGCGTTTCTGCAACTCAGACCGGTAAGGAAATGCAGTTCTTCGGCGCTCGTGCAAACCTCGCCAAGACACTCCTCTACGCCATCAACGGTGGTAAGGATGAATGCCTCGTGAAGGGTACGCAGGTTGGCCCGGAATATCCGCCGATCACCAGCGAATACCTCAACTACGACGAAGTCGTCCACAAGTTTGGACTCTACATGGACTGGATTGCTCACTTGTACGTGAACACGCTCAACTTGATCCACTACATGCACGACAAGTACTACTACGAAGCTGCCGAAATGGCCCTCATCGACACCAACGTCCGTCGTACGTTTGCTACGGGTATCGCAGGCTTCAGCCACGTTGTCGACTCCCTTTCTGCAATCAAGTACGCTAAGGTCAAGGTCATCCGTGACCCGGCTACGGGCCTTGCCGAAGACTTCCAGATCGAAGGCGACTTCCCGCGTTATGGAAACGACGACGATCGCGCAGACAGCATCGCTGTTTGGCTCCTCAAGACGTTCATGGCTAAGATCAAGCAGACTCCGACTTACCGTGACTCAGAACCGACCACTTCCATCCTTACCATCACGAGTAACGTTGTTTACGGTAAGGCTACGGGTGCACTCCCGGATGGCCGTAAGCAGGGCGAACCGTTCTCTCCGGGTGCAAGCCCGAGCTACGGTGCCGAAAAGAACGGTCTCTTGGCATCTCTCAACTCTGTTGCCAAGATTCCGTACGAATACGCTCTCGACGGTATCAGCAACACGCAGACCATCAACCCGGATGCACTCGGCCATGACGACGAAGAACGTGCCAACAAGCTCGTGCAGGTTCTCGACGGTTACTTCGGCCAGAGCAGCCACCACTTGAACGTGAACGTGTTCGGTGTCGAAAAGCTCAAGGACGCTATGGAACATCCGGAGAAGGAAGAATACCAGAACTTCACGATCCGCGTTTCTGGCTACGCCGTGCGCTTCATCAAGCTCACTCGCGAACAGCAGCTCGACGTGATTGCCCGCCAGGCACACGGCGTGCTTTAATCGGCTTACAAATTAAGCGAAAAGGTTCCCGAAAGGGGACCTTTTTTGTTTTTGTAAAATTGCTACGGAAAATTGTTGCGAGAAAATGTTGCGGGAAAGTCCGCAAAATCATGCCACGATGTAATTCTCGTTCTTTTGGCGGCGGGCAAGCACTGATTCCAAGAACTGGATGACAGAGCTTTTATCGCGCACAAGGCCGCGCTTGTGGCTTAAGCAAAAGCGCGATGCAGTAAGCGACTTGAGCATCTTGATTTGTTGTTCGAGAATCTGCACATTGTACACGTCAGGTTCTCCATGCCCTACCATCGGATATGTCGCATCGCCCAAGAAAACGAAGTCATCTACAATAAGCGCAAGCGAGCCTTTCGCATGGCTATTCGGAATGGGCAAAATTTCGATATGCACGACATCGTCAAACGAAAGTGGTGAAGACACTGTAATCTTTTCGTGACCAGCAATTTCGCCAACGACTTTTGAGGCATGCGAACCAACATAAAGCGTATCAAAATCTAGTGAAACCTCGCCATTGCAATGCCGAACGACATTCAGCAAATGGTCCCGATGAAAATGCGAAATTACGATGTTCTTTTTGAGCGGAACAGTGGCATTTTTGATGCACTCGCTAGTATCAAGATGCGTCGAGCTCTCGGAACTGCGCGGCAACGCGTTTATAAAATCAACAGCCTCGTCGCAGGCACCCACATCAAAAATCCACCACGCAGAATCGCCACGCACAGCAACAACATCCGCGCTCAGCGGCTCATACGACATTTGCAAATACCGGATTCTATCTGTCAGTTTCACGATTTTCGTCATCGAAAGCCAAAGATAGAATTTTCCTCCGATTCTCTGTTCTCATAAACAATAGCGTAAACACAATTCTCAAAAAAAATAATTACGACCTTATTCCGCACTGACCGCACGCGAATACGGAGCATCAACAACACGAGCTATTGTATCGCCATCGGCCAAACTTTCTTTGGTCGTATAAGAAATACACGGCCACAACTTTAAATCCGAATTTTGTGAACTTTTGCAATACGCATCGGCTACACCCGTGATGATTACTTTATTTATTTGAACTTTCTTCTCCCCTCTTTTGCACATACTGCAAACGACAACCGTATATGAATTCTCTCTATAAATCGAATCCAGCACGGCCACATTTTCTTTAACATCATCATTTACCGCAACCATTTCTGTTGTCGTTTTCAGGTCTTGTACAGTGATTAGGCCATCTTTAAAGAGCCCATTTCCGTCAGTTGAAATATATAAGTTGTTTCTATTATTTCGTACAACACGGCCTTCAAAAAGACGCTTGAAATTAAATGTGTATCCAGATATTTTTGAGTCTTCGTGCTCAGAAAACTGCCATTCTTCATCAACAGAAACAAGCATATACTTATCCGCATACTTGCTAGGCATAATGGTTTTCAATATCCCATTGGCGCACTGTTTTCGATTTGATTCCAATTCAGAAAGATCAACTTGCACACCTTCCTTTTCAAACAAAATTTCATTTTCATCGGTACTTAGAACGCGTACATCATACTTTTCACTCAAGAGTGTTTTCATTTCATTAAAAGTTTCATTACCAGATTCAATGACCGCAATGTTCGATGAAGCAACCCGCGCTGAATTCAAATAATTTTGAGCATCATCACTAAGCACAATCGAAGACTTATCAGCAGCACCTGCCGAAGACGCAAGTGCGTCAGGACCGCTTGAACACGCAGCAAACAAGCCTGCTGCAACCAAAATTTGCAAATAATGTTTCATTATGTTTTCTTCCAAAATATTTTATACACCATAAAATCTAAAAAGAATCGCAAAATAAAAAAGATATTTTCTCCGGAAAAATTACGGATTTACCAACCATACGCAACGCATTTTCCATCGTTTTGTATTATATAGAACATCTTTCGCTTTTTACAGAACACCGCAAAAAATTCCACGCAAAACGAAAACGCAATTTTTTATTTTTGCATCATGACTCTCGGAAGAATCAATAAGCTTGAAACGTTCGGATCGGTCGATGGACCGGGAATTCGATTTGTCGTCTTTACGCAGGGCTGCCCCATGCGCTGCAAGTTCTGCCACAACCCGGAAACATGGGATTTCGGGACGAAAAGTGCAAACGGAACACCGAATGGATCGTTTGAAATAAGCGCCGAAGACTTGCTGAAAAAAGCCGTACGCTACAAGCCCTACTGGGGAACCGATGGCGGCATCACCGTAAGCGGCGGCGAACCTCTTGCACAAATCGACTTCATGATTGAATTCTTCGAAGCGGCAAAAGCGTCGGGAGTCCACACGTGCGTCGACACAAGCGGCATCACGTTCAGGCCCACTGGCGAACCTTTCGCGAAATTTGAACGTTTGATGAAATCCACTGACCTCTTGCTCGTGGACATCAAGCACATCGATGCAGACGAGCACAAGGAACTCACAGGCCACGGCAACGAAAACATCATCGAATTTTTCCGTTACCTCGACCGCATCCAAAAGCCCATCTGGATCCGCCACGTGCTCGTGCCTGGCATTAGCGATAACGACGAAGCCCTCACGCGCACCCGCGACTTCATCCGCACATTAAGCAACGTCAAGCGCGTCGAAGTCCTCCCCTACCACGCATTCGCCCTCAGCAAGTACCAAGAACTTGAAATCGACTACGCGCTCAAGGACACGCAAACGCCCACCGCCGAACGCGTCAAAAACGCCAACGAAATCCTCGAAACCGCAAAATACACAGGCTGGATGAAAAAGTAGGCAGTAGGCGATAGGAAGTAGGAAGGGATTGTTATACGAGAAGGTGATCCCGGCACAAGGCCGGGATGACAGCGCAAAAAAGGAGATGCCCGCTCGGAGGCGGGCATGACAAAGTAAAAAGACGAGGCGCGCAGCCTCGTCTTTATATTTAATTCGAGATTTCGTCTAAAGCCTAGCGAGAGCAGGAATCAACTTCGCGTAGCGTACCCACACATTCCAGCAAGGGATAAGAAACAAGTAAGACGAGGTATCAAACCTCGTCTTTTAAATTTATTTGAGATTTTGCCTAAAGCCTAGCGAGAGCAGGAATCAGCTTCGCGTAGCGTATTGTTATACGTGAGCGAAGCTGTGACGAACTATCGCGACGGCTTTCGGCGAAAGATCAGCCTTTAATGGCGTCGCCCATGCTAAACATCGGCATATACATTGCAATTAGGAGGCCACCGACGGCGCCGCCCAAGAACACGATGATCAACGGTTCAATCATACTCACAACGGCATCGACTGCGGCGTCCACTTCTTCGTCGTAGAAGTCCGCGAGTTTCAAAAGCATACCGCCCAAGTTACCGGTCTTTTCACCGACGCCTGTCATCTGGATCACCATGGGCGGGAAAATACCCACTTCTTCCATCGGCTCGGCAATTGACTTACCGCCTGCAATACCAATCGATATCTTATAAATTGCCTTTTCAACGACTTTATTACCAGCGGTTGTCGCAACGACCTTCAAGGCATCCATCACAGACACACCAGCATTCAAAAGCGTTCCGAGCGTTCGAGCAAAGCCAGCCGTCGCAGACTTAATCTGCAAATCGCCTAGCTTTGGCACCTTTAGCGTAAACTTGTCCATTGCAAATTGCGCTTGCGGTATTCGCATTATCATCTTGTAGGCAAAAATGACAATGATAAGCCCGATGAACATGAACGCACCATTATTGCGTATAAAGTCAGAAATATTCATCACGACTTGCGTCGGGGCCGGGAGTTCAGCGTCAAGAGCGGCGAACTGTTCAGCGAACGTCGGCACCACGAACGTCATAAGAGCAATCACAACGACAATACCCACGATAATAACCATGATCGGGTACGTCAAAGCTTTTTTCACCTTACGTTTGAGGCGCTGGTTGTTTTCGAGCGTTTCTGCCAGACGAGCCAAAATGCCTTCGAGAATACCACCCGCTTCACCGGCGGCCACCATGTTGCAATACAAGGAGTCAAAGACCTTCGGATGCTGAGCCAAAGCATCGGCAAGCGAAGAACCGCCGTTAATTGACTGCGTGAGTTTATGCACAACGCTCTTGAGTTCCGGGTTTTCGCACTGCGCTTCGAGAATGTTCAAGCACTGAAGCATCGGAAGACCTGCCGAGCACATAGACGAGAACATACGCGTAAAACGAGTGATGTCTTCGGTCTTGATGCCGGAACCAATCTTAATCTTGATTTCGGTCGGCTTCTTTTTGAGGCTCGTGATAACCAAGCGACGACGGAGCAAGAGAGCTTCGGCTTCGGCCTTGTCCTTTGCTTCGAGCGTTCCTTCAAAGCTGTTGCCCTGCGAGTTTTGGGCCTTGTACAAAAATTCTGCCATCGATTACACCCCTTCCTTTACGAACAACTGTTCCAACTGATCCGGGCTCGACGAACGGGCAAGTGCATCAAAGCGGTCGACCTTGTGGTTCTTGACAAGATCGCACAAGCACATGTTCATCGTATTCATGCCGAACTTCTGACCGATTTCAATCATGGATTCAATCTGGTGCACCTTGTCATCGCGGATCAAAGCACGGATACCCGGCGTCACGTTCATGACTTCGTACGCCATCACGCGGCCACCGCCAATCTTTGGCAAAAGGGTCTGGCAGATGACGCCTTGGAGCACAAACGAGAGCTGCGTACGCACGGTCTGCTGTTCACCCTTCGGGAAGGCGTCGACCACACGGTTAATCGTCTGTACGCAAGAGTTTGTATGAAGCGTAGCAAAAGTCAAGTGACCCGTTTCGGCAATCGTAAGTGCCGAGCGGATTGTTTCCAAGTCACGCATTTCGCCGATAAGCACCACGTCCGGGTCCTGACGGAGAGCCATCTTGAGGGCCTGGGCAAAGCTGTGCGTATCGCTACCAACTTCGCGCTGGTTGATCATGCAACCCTGATGCTTATGCAAAAATTCGATCGGGTCTTCGACCGTCAAAATGTGGTCGTGACGTTCCTTGTTAATCTTGTCGATCATGGCAGCCAAGGTCGTGGACTTACCAGAACCGGTAGCACCCGTCACCAGCACAAGGCCAGAGGGGCGGGTCGTAAATTCGGCCATAATCTTCGGAAGGCCAAGATCCTTGAACGTCTTGATATCAAGAGGAATAATACGGAGGGCAAGCGCCACGCAGCCACGCTGCAGGTAGGCGTTCGCACGGAAACGCGCAAGATTTGCAATACCGAATGAAAAGTCGCATTCCTTTTGCTGTTCAAAAGTCTTTTTCTGGGCTTCATTCATCAAGCTGTAAGTCATACGCATGGTTTCGTCGGGCTTAAGCTTGTTTTCCCCGATGGGGGTAAGCTTGCCGGAAAGACGAATAAGAGGGGGGGCGCCGGCCGTAATATGCAAGTCGGACGCCCCACGTTTGACCATTTCTGCTAAAAGATCTTGAATGTTATATGCCATGCTCTAGAATATAATTTAAAAAGCCCAAAAATTTCATAAATTCTTTATGCAATGCGTTCATCCACTTATAAAATACTCGCATGGGTAGGGGCAATTATTTTCCTCGGTTTCGCGTTTTATGCGATCGAGGCGAAGTCCCGCTACAAACTGAACTTCCCAGAGACTGTCGTAAACTTCGCGGCAGACGATGTAACGGGAGGTAAATCGGACTACGCAAGCGAGAAGGGGACGGCAACACTTATTGTTTTGACCGCCTCCTGGTGCCCATCGTGCCGAGCGGAGCTCCCCATTCTCAAGCAGTTCAACGAAGAATTCGGCCCGAAGGGCCTTAAGATTTTGATGATTGACGAGGACGATTCCAAGAAGGTCGCCCGCAAGTACAAGAAGAGTATGGATATTCCGTGGACGATGCTCCACTGGAACTACGACGCGCTCAAGGCGCTGGGGAACCCAGGTGTGATTCCCGTAAGTTTTGTAGTCGACAAGGACGACAAGATCCAGCACGTCGATGTCGGAGTGCTCAACGAACTGAGAGTCCGACACGAGCTAAAGCGACTGCTGGGACAGTAATACGAGATGGCGACCCCGTCCCCATTCGCGGATCATGACCACATAAGAACTAAAGTTCTAAGTGGTCAAAGAGAATAAATCCGGGGTGACAAGCCAGGTGGCAACCAAGCGTTAAGCAATGGGGCTTGGGAAGAGGATCACGTCAGCGATTTTTTCTTTGCCGAGGGCGAGCATGAACAGGCGGTCGAGCCCAAGAGCCACACCAGAGCAAGCAGGCATTCCCGATTCAAGAGCAGCAAGGAATCGTTCGTCGATAGGCGGTAAGGGCTTGTTCATCCCCTTGCGGATTTCCAAATCAGCATAGAAACGGCGACGCTGCTCCACAGGATCCGTAAGCTCCGTGTAACCATTGCAAAGTTCCACTTGGTTCACAAAAAGCTCAAAGCGGCGAGCCCACGTATAGCCCTCAGCATCCACGTAAGTCTGCGCCAAAGCAGCCTGCGACGGCGGGTAATCCAAGATGAACTCGGGACCGTTACTAGCGAGTGCAGGTTCCACGAGGAAGACCATGAGATAGTCCCACCAGTCTTCGCGCGTGAGCGTTTCGCTCTTTTCGGGCACAGGAATCTCGCGAGCGCGGCAAGCATCCGCAAAGTCTGTAAGCTTTTCGCAAAACGGATTTACGCCAGCGTAATTTTTGAACGCATCAATCCAGCGGGTGCGGCGGGCATTTAGTTTGGTCCCAATAATTTCACTCACGAGGTCTTCGACTTCGTCCATGAGTTTGTCCTGAATCATACCCACGCGGTACCATTCCACCATCGAGAACTCGTTGTTGTGGTGGCCGCCAAATTCATCCTTGCGGAACGACTTTGTAATCTGGAAGATATCACCGAACTTTGCAGCAAGCAAACGCTTCATGTGAAATTCCGGGCTCGTCATCATGAACCGCTTCGGGTCTTCGATTTCAAAGTAATCGAGCTGCGGGTCCGTTCCGCCGTATGCAGAAAGCACAGGCGTCTCGACTTCGAGCGCATTACGACGAACAAAGAAATCACGGACACGGGCCATCAGCGCCTGGCGCTTGACCCAAGTTTCACGCGTGCAAGTGGGCGCAAACGCGCCCGAGTTCAAATTTTCCATTACTCAGCTCCGGCTACACAACGGACCGCAAGATAGAAACTCGGGTCCACGGAGATGGAGCCGACATCCTTATCGGAGCTGAACATTGTGCGAGCCTTGCCACGAGAATCCTCTTCGGAATCGGCTGTCCAGAAGTAGGCGCCCTCGCCCATCGTCGTGCAGACGCCGGTCTTGTTGGCGTAGCCACCGAACATGGCCGTGAATGCATAATCGTCACTGCCATTGCTCTTGAGTTTGAGTGCAGCTTCGCGAGAACCGCCCGCATATTCTTCAAGCTTTTTCCAATCCGCATCCGTGGCGAGATGGTAGCCTGCCGGGCAAGCCTTCTTGGCGGCTTCTTGCGTGTAAAGGCGGCCAAACGTTTTGCAGTTCGCATCATCACGGTCGTAGCAAATCGAGCCATCCGGATCGTTGTAGTTCAAGTTCTCGACAAACCAGTCCACACCGCCAATTTCCTTGACCTTGTAAACTTGTTTGTCACGCTTGTCCACAAAATTCTTGAACACCGGGCAACGAGTACTAAAACCTGCTTCAGAGAGAATCGGATCGACCTTGCCCTTCCAAGCCGTGCAGAAGCGGAACAACTGACCGCCCGGGAGCGAAGAGCCCTTATGCTTGGCGGCCCAGGTCTTCACGTAATGGAGACCCGTCACAGCGGTATCGGGAATCGAGAGCACCTTGGCATACTTGCCAGCGAGTGCGGCATACGTACCGGCAACAGACATCGGAGCCTTCCAGAAGCCATCAGAAAGACCTTCGCGCAAGCTTGCAAAAACCGGAGACGGCTTGTAGACCTTAATCGTCTTGTCCACCATCTGTTCAGGTTTCGTCTTGCAGTTCACATCGTGGTCAATGGCCATCAATGAATTTGCATCCACCTTGCACTGGGCAATGCACTTTGTTCGTGCAGCACCTTTCTTGGGGCACGGTTTCCAGACCGTGGTATCGACACTCACGAGCGACTGTTTTCCAAAAGCCTTCGTCTTCGTTGCCGCCTTAGCCACCTCGTCAAGCGTCTTGAGAGCCTTTGCACTCCCCTTTTCGCCATCGGCGAGCAAATACTTGATGACACCCGAGCAGGCATTCGCGGCATTCGCCATCGAGCACACCTTCGGACCAAAGCCATACGCAAACTGGGACGGGCAAGCGGCAAACGCTTCATCCGGCATCTGCTTAAAATGCTTGCCATAAATGTTCGTTGCATTCTTTGCCGACATCTTGCCGCAATAGATTTCTTCGAGCTCGCCGGAATTGACAATCTTTTTCACCTTTTTCCAGTTGTTGGAATCAACGGCCTTGCGGAGCGCTTCCTGGGCAAAACTACCCTGTGCCAAAATTGCAGAACAAACCAAACTTGCTATAAAAAGATTCTTCATCTAAACCTCTTTTAAAACTTAACTGGATCCTTCGCTTTCGCTCAGGATGACAGTTCCAATATCAAAATGACAATTCCTAAGTCAGGATGACATTCCTGAGTCGGGATAACGACATGAATAGTTTTAATATATAACGAATTATAAACAATCCCTAACGAATAATCAAAAAAAATCTTGAACCCTAATAATATTTTACTTGAATTTGACTCCACCTATAGAGGATTTCTATCTTTGGGGCCATGAACGCAGAAGTCTTACGCAATGAATTCCCGATGTTGGTCGCTGGCGACAAAGAATCAAAGCCGCTCGCCTTTTTGGACAGCACCGCCACGACCCAGAAGCCCGCAAGCGTCATCGACGCGATGGACGATTTTTACCGCGAGCACTACAGCTCCGTGAAGCGCGGGGTTTACCGCCTCAGCGCACGCACCACAGAAGCCTTTGAAAAGACCCGCAAAGACGTTGCGAAGTTCATCAACGCAAAATCCGAAGACGAAATCGTCTTTACTCGCGGCACCACCGAAAGCATCAATCTCGTTGCCTGGAGCTATGGACGCAAGTTCTTCGAAGCAGGCGATGAAATTATCATCAGCGGATTGGAACACCACGCCAACATTGTGAGCTGGCAGCTCGTCGCCGAAATGAAGGGCGCAAAGATCAAGGTCATTCCCGTCCGCGATGACGGCGATTTGGACTTGAGCAAGCTCCCCGAGCTCCTCACGCCGCGCACCAAAATGGTCGCCGTTACCCACGTGAGTAATTCCGTTGGCACCGTGAACCCAATTGCAGAAATCATTGCGACCGTTCGCAAGCTCGCCCCGCAAGCAAAAGTTTTGATAGACGCCGCCCAGAGCTCTAGCCACATCAAGATTGACGTGCAGAAGCTCGACTGCGATTTTCTCGCATTCAGCGGCCACAAGATGTACGGCCCGACTGGCATCGGCGTTCTTTACGGCAAGTACGACGTGCTCGACAGCATGCCACCTTGGCATGGCGGTGGCGAAATGATCAAGAACGTCACGTTTGAAAAGACGACTTACGCCAACGTTCCAGCACGCTTTGAAGCAGGCACGCCCGCCATTGCCGAAGTCATCGGCCTCGGGAAAGCCATTGAATGGCTGAACAACGTCGGCCTTGACAACATCCGCAAGCACGAAGAACAAATTACGCAGTACGCTCTGAAGCAGCTCGCCGAAATCCCGCAAGTGAAAGTCCTCGGCAACCCGAAGGAACGTGGCGCGCTCATCAGCATTACGTTAGACGGAATTGCCGTCGGTGATGCAGCCATGATTCTCGACGAAGAAAACGTCGCCGTGCGTAGCGGGCACCATTGCGCACAACCGGTGATGGACCGCTTTGGCGTAGATGCCACGCTCCGCCTGAGCTTTGGCGTTTACACGCTCGAACGCGACATCGACCGCTTTGTTGCCGGCATCAAGCGCGTCGTCCGTCTGTTCGCCTAAATTCCGCCAGTTTTGCAGGATTCTCATGGGAATTGAAAAAGGCATTTTCAACCGCACATCGCTCCTTCTCGGAGACGATGTTATGGACTGTATCTACCAAAAACGCGTCATCATTTTTGGACTCGGCGGAGTCGGCAGCTGGTGTGCCGAAAGCCTTGTCCGTTCCGGCATCAAGGAACTCGTGCTCGTCGATTCTGACCGCGTGTGCGTCACCAACGTAAACCGCCAGCTGATGGCCACCACCAAAACCGTGGGCCAAGTCAAAGTCGAAGTGCTTAAAAACCGCTTGTTAGAAATCAATCCGCACGCAAACGTCATCGCACTGCAGGACATCTACGAAGAAGCGAATACGGACAAGTTCCAGCTAGACACATTCGATTACATCATCGACGCTATCGACAGCCTCGAAAACAAGATGCAGTTGCTTTGGCACGCCACGCACACCAAGGCAACCGTATTCTCGTCGATGGGAGCCGCCCTCAAGATGGACCCCACAAAAATCAAGGTCGCCGAATTCTGGAAGGTTACAGGTTGTCCGCTCGCACGCGCACTTCGCGACAAGTTCAAGCGAAAAAAATTGTGGCTCAAGAAAAAAGTACTTTGCGTTTATAGCGACGAACTCTTGAAAAATCGCGGTCAAAATTCTTCTTGCGGAACCGCCGCCTGCATGTGTCCTAAAATCCGCCAAGAACGCAGCGAAGCGGAACTCAAGAACGCCGAACTTGTCGATCACGAATGGTGTAGCAGCAAGGCTCAAATCAACGGCACCATGGCACATGCCACGGCCATTTTCGGCTTTATGATTGCAGGTCTTGTGATGAACGACATTTATCAGAAGGCGTTAACGCAAGCTGAGTAATTTAACTTGCTCTTGACTTTTTTAACTTAATAAGTTAAATTAAAGTTAAAAGGAGAGAGCATGAGCATCGGCGGAATTACATTTAAGACCATCAACGGCAAGCGTTACGCTTACTATCAATGGACCGAAAACGGCAAGCAGCACAGTCGCCGTGTCAAGGATGATGAATTTGCGGAACTCGCTGCAAAAATTGCAACAGAAAAAACGAAAAAGAACTCGTCAAAAAACATTCAGCAACTGATGGTCGCTGAAAATATAGCACCATATTCAGCAAAACCCGATTTCAAAACCGACATAAAAATCGGAGCACAACTCATCCGTTTTTTTGAACCCGTCATGAAATGGAAAAAGCGCGAATGTTTCGGCGCGCTCCACGATTACATTTACGGAGAAAACAACGACCGAGTTCTCATCCTATACGGGCTACGTCGCACAGGCAAAACGACGCTCATCCGCCAACTAATTGGCGAAATGTCTGCCGACATGCAACAGAAAACGGCGTTTATCCAGCTGAGCTCTAGACATTCGCTCGCCGACGTCAACCACGACCTGAAACAATTAGAATTGCTTGGTTTTCGTTACGTATTCATTGACGAAGTGACATTGCTAAACGATTTCATCGAAGGTGCCGCATTATTCTCCGATATTTTCGCCGCCGGCGGCATGAAAGTGGTTTTATCCGGGACTGATTCTTTGGGATTTGTTTTTTCTGAAGACGAGCAACTTTACGACCGTTGCATTTTATTGCACACAACATTCATCCCCTATCGTGAATTTGAAAACGTTCTTGGAATTGAAGGTATTGATAAATTTATCGAGTTCGGCGGAACGATGAGCATGGGCGGGAGCAACTACAACACAGACAAGTTTACTTTCGCTACACAAAAAAGTGCAAACGATTACGTGGATTCGGCCATCGCACGAAACATTCAACATTCCCTCAAATGCTACCAGCACGAAGGGCATTTCCGCGCATTGCAAGATCTATACAATGCGGGCGAATTGACGAGCGCCATCAACCGCATCGTAGAAGATGTCAACCACAGATTTACCATAGATGTACTGACTAAAAAATTCAAGTCAAACGATTTAAGAATATCGGCATCGAATCTGCGTCGCGACAGAAACAAGCCTACCGACATTCTCGACCACATCGATATCAACGCTTTTACAAAACAACTAAAACATCTTTTGCTCATCAAGGACAAAGCAGAACAATCTGTAGAAATCAGCGAACCACACCGCATAGAAATCAAGGAATATCTTGACTTACTCGATTTGACTTGCGACATCGATATTGTCAACATGTCCAACCTGAACGAGCACCGTACACGTACAGTTCTTTCGCAACCAGGACTCCGTTACGCCCAAGCATCAGCACTCATCAAGAGCCTTTTGCTAGACGAGACATTCAAACAAGTTCCGATTACTGAGCGTATGGCAATCGAGAAACGAATTCTCGATGAAATCCGTGGACGCATGATGGAAGAAATCGTACTCCTGGAAACCAAAATTGCAAAACCCACAAAGCAAGTTTTCCAATTGCAGTTTGCCATCGGCGAATTCGACATGGTGGTATTCGACCCACAAAATGCCTGTTCCGAAATCTACGAAATCAAGCATAGTGACAAAATTGCTAAAGAGCAATGCCGCCACTTGCTTGATCCCAAGAAATGTGCCGAAACAGAATTCCGCTACGGGAAAATCTTAAGCAAGAACGTCATCTACCGCGGAGCAAAAGACCGCTTTGGCGATATTAATTATTTGAATGTAGAAGAGTATTTGAAAGGGCTTTAGCGAAGCGATATTAATGTCGCCTGAGCTATTTTATCCTATCGCTGCAGAATTCTTGACGACCACATTTTTCGCAGTGGGCGCCCATCCAAAGCGTGTCAAATTGTTCGATGGCAGGTTCGACGATTTCCGGGTCGTTCGTGAGGATTCCCGCTTCGAAGTTGCGACGGAGGGAACTTTTCATGCCGATGCCAGCGCCTGTCAAGTTTGCGGAGCCGATGTAGGCGGTTTCTAGATCGAAAATCATCATCTTGAAATGGACTCGCGGACACATGACGCGTTCAAGGTCGGTTGCAAGAATTTTATAGCGGTCAAAATCTTCGCGGAAGTTCGGGCCGGGTTCCTTGGCGTGAATGAGCCGCACGCCCACACCGCGTTTGAGGAGTCCTGCGAGTTGTCCGAGCAACGGTATTGATTCGCCGTTCTGTTTCACATAAACATCCTTGATGTCGGCGGTGCCAATCCAGAGCGTTTCGCGGACTGTCGCGATACGGGAAATGACTTCGGAATAGTGTTCTTCGTTTTGGATGTACTTGGTAAACGTAGGCATAACGGAAATATACAATGAAAAAAGCGCACGTTTTCGGCCTAAAATCCCCTATTTGCCACTCGTTATTACCAAAATTACGGTCTTGTTATAGCTTTTATTTATAGACAAGCAACTTTTCTAGAAAATTTTTATAATTTACCCTACTTTCCTATTGGGCTAGTAGGGTTTTGTTTTTAAATTATGCACATCAAACGAACGAGGCACCCCGAAAGGGAAAAGCCTGGAGGATTTCGCTATGCGATGTCGAATGTGTAACCAAGCTGAAGGCAGGCGGGCCTAATACCGCCAAAATTTAACGCTCAGGATTGAGCAAAACTATTAACTATCGCGTCGCCCGACGCCAACAGTAACAAAACGTTCGGGCGAACGCGAAAATTTCGCGCCAAGCGCACAAAAGGATTTAAATAATATGACGACTCAGAATAAGCTCCATTTCGAAACTCTTCAGCTCCACGTTGGTCAGGAACAGGCAGACCCGGCAACCGATTCCCGCGCAGTTCCTATATACCAGACCACCTCTTACGTATTCCACAGCGCTCAGCACGCTTCTGACCGTTTCCATCTGAAGGATGCAGGCAACATTTACGGCCGCCTCACCAATACCACGCAGGACGTTTTTGAAAAGCGCATCGCTGCTCTCGAAGGCGGTATCGCAGGTCTCGCAGTCGCTTCCGGTGCAGCAGCTCTTACTTATGCCATCACGGCTCTCGCTCGCAAGGGTGACCACGTGGTCGCACAGCGCTCCATTTACGGTGGCACCTACAACCTCTTGGAACATACGCTTTCCAAGTTCGGCATTGAAACGACTTTCGTCGACATCCACAACCTCAAGGAAGTCGAAAACTCTATCAAGTCCAACACCAAGCTCATCTTCATTGAAACGCTCGGCAACCCGAATTCCGACATCCCGGATATCGAAGCCATCTCCGAACTCGCTCACAAGAACAAGATTCCGGTTGTTATCGACAACACCTTCGGTACTCCGTACTTGATTCGTCCGCTCGAACACGGTGCTGATATCGTCGTGCATTCAGCAACGAAGTTCATCGGCGGTCACGGTACGACTCTCGGCGGCGTGATTGTTGACGGTGGCAAGTTTGATTGGGCTGCATCTGGCAAGTTCCCGCAGTTCACCGAAACGAACCCGAGCTACGGTGTGCCTTTCACCGCAGCAGCTGGCGCTGCAGCTTACATCGTTTACATCCGCGCCATTCTTCTCCGCGACGAAGGTGCAGCAATTTCCCCGTTCAATGCATTCCTTCTCTTGCAGGGCACTGAAACGCTTTCGCTCCGCCTTGACCGTCACGTGGAAAACACCAAGAAGGTTCTCGAATTCCTCTCGAAGCACCCGAAGGTTGCAAAGGTCAACCACCCGAGCTTTGCAGATCATCCGCAGCACGCTCTCTACCAGAAGTACTTCCCGAACGGTGCAGGTTCCATCTTCACATTCGATGTGAAGGGCGGCCAGGCAGAAGCCTTCAAGTTCATCGACGGGCTCAAGATTTTCAGCTTGCTCGCTAACGTTGCCGACGTGAAGAGCCTCGTTGTTCACCCGTATACAACGACCCACTCGGAACTCACTCCGGCTGAACTTGCCGAAGCTGGTATCTCTCCTGCAACGATCCGTCTCTCTATCGGTACGGAACACTACGAAGACATCATCAACGACCTCGCACAGGCTCTTGACCAGATTTAATTACAAATAACAAAAGGATTCTACCATGTCAAAAATTTACGCATCTGCTGACCAACTTATCGGTCATACCCCGCTCCTCGAACTTTCCCACATCGAAAAGGAAAACAATCTCCAGGCTAAGATCGTGGCAAAGCTTGAATATTTCAACCCGGCTGGATCTGTCAAGGATCGTATTGCTAAGGCAATGATTGACGATGCCGAAGCTTCAGGCAAGCTTAAGCCGGGTTCCGTGATTATCGAACCGACTTCTGGTAACACTGGTATCGGTCTCGCTTCCGTCGCAGCAGCTCGCGGCTACCGCATCATCATCGTGATGCCGGAAACCATGAGTGTTGAACGTCGCCAGCTCATCAAGGCCTACGGTGCAGAAATCGTTCTCACCGAAGGTGCTAAGGGCATGAAGGGTGCAATCGCTCGCGCAACAGAACTCTCTCAGGAAATTCCGAACAGCTTTATCCCGGGTCAGTTCGTGAACCCGGCAAACCCGGCCGCCCACAAGGCAACGACGGGTCCGGAAATTTGGGAAGACACGGATGGCAAGGTTGACATTTTCGTCGCAGGCGTAGGTACTGGTGGAACGGTCACGGGTGTCGGTGAATACCTCAAGTCCCAAAATCCGAATGTGAAGGTTGTCGCAGTTGAACCGGAATCTTCTCCGGTGCTTTCCAAGGGCACGGCTGGTCCGCACAAGATCCAGGGTATTGGCGCAGGCTTTGTTCCGGATACTTTGAACACCTCCGTCTATGACGAAGTGCTCCCGGTCAAGAACGAAGACGCATTCGCCGCAGGGAAGGCAATTGCCAAGGCTGAAGGTATCCTCGTCGGTATCTCTTCTGGAGCAGCCCTCCACGCCGCAGTCGAACTTGCAAAGCGTCCGGAAAACAAGGGCAAAACGATTGTCGCACTCCTCCCGGATAGCGGAGACCGTTACCTCTCCACTCCGCTCTTCGCTGACTAAGTGTTAGATAAAATTTGTTCGGTAAGTGCTTCGCGGTTCCATTCGCCTCGCAGTAGAAACCGAAAAAAAATTAAGATGATTCATTATTGAGTGAAAAACGCTAGAAGGTTCCATTCGCCTCCCTAGCGTTTATTTGTGTTTTATACCTCATCTGTAGTCGTGCTATTCTAAAAGTTTTTTCGAGATGCGCGCCGGGTGAATTACAAAAGGCAACAAGATGTCTGAAAAAAAGCGTGTCGCTGTTGGATTGTCGGGCGGTGTAGATTCCGCCCTTTCGGCGTATTTACTGAAAAAGCAAGGTTACGAAGTTGTCGGCATGACGATGGCGACGTGGGACGGCTCCGTGAAAATGCCCGCAGTCGAAGGTCGCGAAGGCTGTTACGGTCCGAGCGAAGACAAGAATATCGAAGAGGCAAAGCTCGTTGCCGAACGTCTCGGGATTCCGCATTACGTTGTTCCGGTTGCCGAAGATTACAAGCGAGAAGTTCTTGACTATTTCCGTGCGGAATACCGCGCAGGGAGAACACCAAATCCGTGCGTCCGTTGCAATCAGAGCATCAAGTTCGGAGCGCTACAGCATGCCGCGCGCAAGCTCGGGATTGATTTTGATTACTTTGCGACGGGGCATTACGCACGGCTCGATTTCAAGAATCCTGATGTTCCGTTCTTGTACGAAGCATTGGACGAGCATAAAGACCAGACGTACTTTTTATCAAGACTCTCAGCAGAGCAACTTTCCACTGTGATTTTTCCGCTCGGCGGAATGCAGAAAGCAGACGTGAAAGCGCTCGCCAAGGAAATCGGCTGGGACGATTTTGCAACAAAGCGCGAAAGTCAGGATTTTATCGAGTGCGGCGATTACTCGGTGCTATTTGACGAGAGCGATAACGTTCCCGGAGATTTTATCGATGTGAACGGAAAAGTTCTCGGGAAGCATAAGGGCATTGTGCATTACACGATCGGGCAACGCAAGGGGCTTAACATCGGCGGGCAAGCGGAACCGCTTTACGTTGTGGCGATTGATGCACACCACAATCAGGTGATTTTAGGTCCGCGAAGCGCATTGAGCTGTACCGAAGTTTCTGCCGTTGACTTAAACCTGATGGTTTCGGAGACATCGCCGCTTTTGAAGCAACCGCTCACGGCACATATTCGCCTCGGGCATAAAGGAGCAACGGCAAGAATTACGGCTTTGGACACTGCGGCCGGCACAATCAGCGTGAAATTTGACGAGCCGCAATTTGCATCGGCACCGGGTCAAGTACTCGTGCTCTACGCAGACAAAGGCGTGGTCGCGAGTGCAATCATCGGGAAGTAAAGGGCGGGAAACGCCCTTTTTATTTCCCTCGAATTTGTTCTTCTGTAAGATTGAAGCGTCGAACAAGAATCTCCATAGGAACATTGTCTTTGTACAGCTCTTGAGCTGTACGGAGCTTTTCTTCTTCGGCTTTTTTCAACTTATCTCGTTCATCGGCAAGTTTTTCTTCGAGTTTTTCTTCGAATTTTTCTTCAAGCTGTTGACGTTCCTTGTCAAACTTTTCCGCCATTTGCTGACGCTCTTCTGCCAATTGCTGGCGGAAATAGTCACCTATGCTTACGAAACCGTATTTCTGTCCGATACTTACGAACGCCATGTTCAGCTCCTTTAGGAAGTCTTTACCTAAATACTCCATTAAATATATACTTGTTTTTTCAAGCAGACAAGAGGCCTCGTTTCGTGGCATTTTATCCAGGAATTTACAGAACTGAGGCAACAGTTCCAGCAGCTTGTCTTTGTTGAACGCATGCTTTAGCGCGATTATCCCCATGCCGGTTGCAGTATTTTCGCAGGCGAGGCAATCACTGTCGGGAATATCTGCCATATTCACGAACGTACACTGGAACGGGAGCACTTTCCCGCGAAAATAATCGGGATAGGACTTTTCGAGAATCTTGAGCGGGTTCCAGTTGTCTCGTCCGTTGTAGAATATTATCGCCATTGTAGGGATTCCGCTGAATATCCGGTTCTTGTCCTGGATTTTCATAACGGAGTGTATGTATTTGGAAATTTGGTCGAAGATTATGGGATCGCGTCCGGACTTGTGTTCCAGCAGGATTCCGACGAGAATCGGGGCGCCCGTCGAGACGTTCACACGAAACGCGAGGTCCGCTTCTCCAGTGTCATCAACTTCCGAATACGAATCGGGAATACGCATAAGCGTATCAAGATTGACCTGAGTCAGGAAAGTGTCAATCTCGTGGTTTATTTTCCCAGCAAGTTCAAGCAAGAAGCGCGTGTGCGTTGTATCGGCAAAAAGCCAGCGAAAGTATGCGTCGTGTTTTCGTTTGGTTACCTTGTTTTCGTTTTCCATCTATTTTGTGAAGCCAGTTATTTAAAGCGGACTGGTACGCAATTTCATATAGCAAAGGATATAGAAAACGATCTAGCAAAAAAGTTCTTGAAAACAATTTGCGTTATCAAAAACGGATGTGCTTAATTTAACAAACTCATTCCGGGAAAACAAGGGAAATTTTATTTTGCGTTCATTTTGCAACCAATCGTTAGCAATCGTTTATTTTATGAAAACTAAAGGCGACAGACAGAAAAACAATTCCAATAACGCAAAAATCCTACCCGATTGGGCAGGATTTTTTTAGAGATAGTTGGCAATAAAAGTTTTTAAATGGAGTAGTCTTTTTCCATCATGCCGTAGTCGATGAGAATTTGTTCCAAGCGGTCCTGCGTCATCGGAGTCGGGATGGTAAAGAGCTCGTTTTCATCGATGTTCTTTGCAAGTTCGCGGTAGACGTTGGCCTGGTTGCAGTTCGGTTCGAAATCAATCACAGTCTTCTTGCGGATTTCGGCCTGCTGCACGATGTTGTTGCGCGGCACGTACTGGATGAGCTGCGTGTTGAGTTCCTTGGTGAATGCACGGAGCAAGTCAAGTTCGTTATCGACGTTACGGCTGTTGCAGATGATACCGCCGAGTCGCACTTCACCGCGTTCAGCGTACTTGGCAATACCCTTACAGATGTTGTTTGCAGCGTAGAGGGCCATCATTTCGCCGGAAGCAACGATGTAGATTTCCTTTGCCTTGCCTTCACGAATCGGCATGGCGAAGCCACCGCACACAACGTCACCGAGCACGTCGTAGAAAACGTAGTCGAGATCTTCGGTGTAAGCGCCGAGCTGCTCGAGCATGCTGATGGAAGTGATGATGCCGCGGCCTGCGCAACCCACGCCCGGTTCCGGGCCACCGGATTCTACGCAGCGAACGCCCTTGAAGCCAACCTTTTCAAGGTCAGAAAGCTGGATTTCGGTCTTGTTATCGCGAATGGTATCAAGCACAGTCTTCTGATGGAGACCACCGAGCAAAAGACGAGTAGAGTCAGCCTTCGGGTCGCAACCGACAACGAGCACGTGCTTGCCCTGTTCCACAAGGCCTGCGGTCAAGTTCTGAGTTGTAGTGGACTTGCCGATGCCGCCCTTACCATAGATAGCGATTTGACGTAATTTCTTTGACATATTATAAGTGTCTCCTTAGGATTTTCCTATAGAAACGCTAGGCAAGAACAAGTTTAGAATTTGCGTCTACCCTTTTCAATACTTTTTTAGCCCATTTCGTCACAATTATTCTTTTTTGCGCGTTGCTATAAAAACTTTTTATAACCCCATTCAGCGGGAATCTATTGCACGCCCAGAAAAAACATTTTTTTTAATTTTCACCCCTTGTTTCATATTGTCTTTCGCTATACCGCTTTTTAAATTTTTGCCCGAACTTCTTCGACAGGGAAGTAAAAGAATTAATCACACAACAGAACGCTAGGCAAACCGTTCATCATCTTCCACATAAACTAAATCGGTATTTACCGCTAGTTTAGCGCAAGGCTTTTATGCCTTGTGTTTACCACGAATCTTTTGCCTTTGTGAGGTTTTATGGCAATCGATCAAGAAACAGTTTTTAGAGAGCACCCCTGCTTTGGCGCATGCAAGAATCGTAAAGGGCGTATCCATTTGCCCGTCGCTCCGGGTTGTAACATCGAATGCCGTTTTTGCGACCGTCGCATCAACGAAGACGCACAAGTTCCTGGAAATACAAGTAAAGTTATCAAACCGGAAGAAGCATGTGGCTATATTCGCAAAGCTCTTGAATTCGTACCGGATCTTACTACGGTGGGTATTGCTGGCCCTGGCGACACGCTCGCGACACCTTTTGCACTGGACACTTTCCGCCTCGTCAAAAAGGAATTTCCAAACCTGATTCGTTGCATGAGCACAAACGGACTTTTGCTGAACGACAAGGCAGACGAAGTCATTGACGTGGGCATCGATACGCTTACTGTCACGGTGAACGCAGTTGACCCAGAAATCGAAGCAATGATCAATGCGAGAATTTTCTACCACGGCAAGACCTACACGGGTGTCGAAGCCGCTGAAATCTTGATCCACAACCAGCTAGAAGGCATTCGCAAGGTTGCAAAAAGCGGGACACTCGTGAAAGTGAATACGGTTCTTTGCCCAGGCATCAACGACAACCATATCGAAGATGTGGCCGCTACAGTCCGCGAAGCGGGAGCGATTATATACAACATCATTCCGCTGATTCCGCAAAACGGATTCAAGGATCTTCCGGCCCCGACTCCGAAGGGACTCGCAATTGCACAGGAACAGGCCGGCGTATTTATCAATGTTTTCAAGCACTGCGCTCACTGCAGAGCAGATGCTGTTGGCGTTCCCGGCGTCTATGACGTTGGTTCACAAATCTACATGGATCGCATCCGTGTAAAGGAGACTTTCTCTCATGGCTAAAATATTGGATCAGGCGCGCTACAAATGCGCTTTGGCAGCAATGCAGACCGTGCAATCCATTCCTGGAGCAATTCCCGTTTTGCATTCCGGTCCGGGATGCGCATCCAAGCTAAACGATAACAACGGCACGAGCGGCAGATTCAGCCCCAACATTTACCCTTGCACAAGTATCAGCGAAAAAGAAGTCGTGTTTGGCGGTGCAGACAAGTTGCGTTCAACCATCAGCAACGCTCTCAAAATCATCGATGCCGACCTGTTCGTGGTTCTTTCCGGTTGCACGGGTGAAATCATTGGTGACGACATTCAAGAAGTCGCAGAAGAATTCGAAGATGCCGAAAAGCCTGTCATCTGGGCAAAGACGCCGGGATTCAAGGGCAACAACTACATCGGTCACGACTGGATTTTAAAGAGCATCTTTGAACAGTATGTGAGAAAGTTCAAGGGCGAAGCCCCGAAGGAAAAGGGACTCGTCAACTTATTCGCAGGCGTGCCACAGCAGGATCCGTATTGGCTTGGCAACTTGCGTGAACTCGAACGTCTTTTGCAGTCCATCGGTCTCAAGACGAATACGATTTTCGGTTTTGACCGCGGGCTTGAAAACTTGCAAAAGATTCCGACGGCAGAATACACGATTCTAGTTTCGCCGTGGGCAGGCCTCGAAAGCGCCCAGTATCTCGAAAAGGAATTCAACATTCCGCTGTTGCACTACCCGATTTTGCCAATTGGTGCGGCCGAAACGACAAAGTTCCTCCGTACGGTCGCTGAGTTCACGGGCGCTGACAAAGAACTCACGGAATCCGTTATCCAGCAGAACGAAGCGCAGTTCTTCTATTATCTGGAACGTTACGCCGACACGATTCTCGAAAGCCGTATCGTGAGCAAGCGCTTTACCGTCGTGAGCGAAGCCCAGTACGTAATTGCCGTGACCAAGTTTCTCGTGAACGACATGGGTCTTTTCCCGCAAAAGCTGTTCGTTACGGACGACACGCCGGAAGCATTTCGCGAAGAAGTCTCGCAAGAAACAAACACGCTGAATTACGACATCAAAACAAAAGTCGAGTTCACCACGGACGGTTTCGACCTCCAGAATCAAATCCGCAAAATGGACTTTGGCGGCTCCCCGCTCATCATCGGTTCGAACTGGGAAAAGAAACTCGCCCACGAACTCAAGGGCCACTTCGTGAACATCAGCTATCCGATGATCGAAAAAATCGTCATCAACTCGCATGTGGCAGGTTATTCCGGCGGCCTTTACTTGTTGGAAGACATCTACTCTGCAGCACTTTCCATGCTGAAAATTTAAGGAGGATCTAATGCCATTTAATTTTAAAAATGCAAACGTCGGTGTTCGCGAAAACCGTCTTGGATCCATCACTGGATTTTCGGGCGACTTGGAAACGCTCGCACACCGCTCACAGTGCGGTTCTGTCAAGAATCGCGAACGCTGCTTTAGCCAATCCAGTTCTTGCCTTTCGGGTTGCGCTTTGGACCAGCTCATCAGTATCCGCAATGTGGCTGTCGTCTATCACGCTCCAGCCGGTTGCGTTGCACTTGCACAAGGTGAAGATGTCAAATTCCGCCAACTCGCCGAACGCATTAACGAAAAGACAAATTCCGTTTACGTCTGCACGGACTTGAACGAAAACGATACAGTCTTTGGCGCTATCGAAGCACTCCGCAAGGCAACGCAGTACACGTACGAAAAGTTCCACCCGGAAGCGATTTTCCTTTCGTCTTCTTGCGTATCGGGCGTGATTGGCGAAGACGTCGACGGTCTCGCCGACGAACTCGCAGATGAATACGATATTCCAATTATTCCAATCCATTGCGAAGGTTTCAAGAGCCGCATTTGGGCTAGCGGTTTCGATATTGCAGACCACGCCGTTTTACAGGGCATCGTGAAACCGCCTGAGAAGAAGAATAACAAGATTATCTTCAAGAACTTCTTTGAAAGCGCACGTCCGCAAATTACGGAACTTTTCAAGGAAATCGATGCAGAACCGCAATTCGTTTATTGTAACTCCACTGTCGAAGAACTTTCGCACTTGAGCGAAGCCCAAGCAATGGTTTGCATTTGCGGAACGCTCGGCACCTATCTCGGCAACGCCCTCGAAGAAACTTACGGTGTACCGTATGTGCGTACGATTAACCCGAACGGCATTACCGGTTTTGAAACTTGGTTCCGCGCCATCGGCAAAACGATTGGCAAGGAAGCCGAAGTAGAACGTTACATCGAGCGCCAGCGCGCCATTTACTTGCCGCAAATCGAAGAAGTCAAGAGGGAACTCAAGGGTCTCCGCGCCGTGATCGGTATGGGCCCGGGCTACACCTACGAAGTTTCGCGCGTATTGCAGGAACTCGGCATGGAAGTGGTTCACGGTCTTGCTTGGCATTATGACTACAAGTACGATAACGGCCAGATTCCGCCAGCACTCGAACATTTGTTGAAGACATCGCCAAAGGGGCTCAAGCTCACTGTGGCTGACCAACAAAACTACGAAGTGATGAGCGTATTGAACTATCACAAGCCGGACATTTACTTTAGTCGTCATCCGGGTTCAACCGTATGGGCCATCAAGCAGGGTTACGCAGCGCTCTTCGTCGCCGATGAATACATGATTTTCGGATACGAAGGAACACTCAACTTTGCCAAGAGCATCCTCGATACCATCAAGAACCGTAGCTTTGAAAAGAGTCTTGCCGCTCGAATCAAGTTACCCTATACCAAGTGGTGGTACGAACAAGATACAGACAAGTTCTTGAAGCCGGAAGGCGCAAGGTAAACAAATTTTTCTTGACATGGTTTCTCCTGCGGGAATTTTTTCCGCAGGAGATTTTTTATGCAACCAATTTCAGCTGAGTTTCAAATTCAAAAAAACACAGAAACAAAATGGCTATAGAAAATCGTTATCGCCGGTTCTAGAAAAATAGTATAAAGAAATCTCTTGCCAAAACGAAAGGCTTTATCTAAATTAACCTACAAAAGAAATAGGATATAAAAAAATGAATTTCCCGTTCAATAGCTTAAATTTCGCTTGTTGTTGTCGATGTCGGACGGGCATCTAGTTTTTAGGCTATTCTTTTAAACAGATTCCCGCTCGGTTTTATGTTCCGTAGCGGGATTTTTTTTATTCAAAAAAAATTTAAACCACAAAGGCGCTAGCATTTAATAGCGTCATAGGAGATTATTATCTTATGTCAAACTTCAACAATATCGAAACAAAACTCATTCACGGCGGCATTGATGGCGACAAAACTACAGGAGCTGTAAACGTCCCTATCTACCAGACTTCCACCTACAAGCAGACAGGCCTTGGTGAAAACACGGGTTGGGAATATTCCCGCACAGGGAACCCGACGCGCGCAGCATTGGAAGCGCTGATTGCAGAACTCGAAGGAGGAGTCGCAGGCTTTGCATTTGCAAGCGGCATGGCTGCAACAACAACCGTCCTTTCGCTTTTTAAGCAAGGAGACCGCATCATCATTTCGAGCAATGTCTATGGCGGCACTTTCCGCGTTTTGGACAAAGTTTTCAAGAATCTCGGCATCAGTTATTCCATCGAAGACACGACCGATTTGAAATTGCTTGAATCCAAAATAACACCCGATGTGAAAGCATTCTTTGTCGAAAGCCCAGCAAATCCGCTCTTGACGGTAACAGACTTGGCAGGCGTTGCCGCAATTGCCAAGAAGCACAACATTTTGACCATTGTCGATAACACATTTATGACGCCGTATCTGCAGCGTCCGATTGAATTGGGCGCCGACATCGTCGTGCATTCTGCGACAAAGTATTTAGGCGGTCACAGCGACTTGGTGGCAGGGCTTGCTGTTGTCAATTCCAAGGAACTCGCTGAAAGGCTGGCATTTACGCAGAACGCAACCGGGGCCGTTCTCGGACCTTTTGATTCATTCCTCTTAATTCGCGGCATCAAGACGCTTGGCGTCCGCTTGGATCGCCATACTGAAAATGCCGAAACCATCGCAAAGTATCTCGAAAAGCACGAAGCCGTAAAGCACGTGTATTATCCGGGACTCCCGACAGCACAAGGCTACGAAATCAACAAGAAACAGGCCAAGAACGGTGGCGCTATGATTTCGTTCGAACTTCGTGAAAATTACGATATCAAAAAATTCTTCAAAGCTCTAAAACTCGTTTCCCTCGCAGAAAGCCTGGGCGGCGTCGAAAGCCTCGTATGCCATCCAGCCACAATGACGCACGCATCCATCCCAAAGGAAATTCGCGAAAAAGTCGGCATCACTGACGGGCTCATTCGCTTATCCGTGGGCATTGAAAAAGTTGATGACATCATCGCAGATGTTAACGCAGCCATTGAAGCCGCAAAAGCATAAGGAACAAGATATGCATTACTACGAATCCATGAAATCCCTGATTGGAAAAACACCGCTCGTAAAGCTCACGCATGTTGGAGTTCCTGAAGGCGTAAATTTATTCGTAAAACTTGAATTGTGGAATCCTTCGGGCAGCGTAAAAGACCGCGCCGGCCTTTATATGGTCGAAGACGCGTTCGCCAAAGGGACGCTCAAACCTGGCGGAACGATTATCGAAGCGACCGCAGGCAATACCGGGCTTGGAATTGCATTTGCAGCATTGAACCGCGGTGTGCGTGTCATTTTTGTAGTACCGACAAAATTTTCACAAGAAAAGCAGACGCTTTTGCGTGCGCTTGGCGCAGAACTCATCAACACCCCGCGTGAAGAAGGCATGCTCGGCGCCGAAAAGAAAGCAGAAGAACTGCTGAAGCAAATTCCGGATTCCATTTCTCTCAGACAATTCCACAACATGGCAAATCCGCGGGCCCATTATGAAACGACAGGACCTGAAATTTACGATGATCTCGATGGCAACGTCGATTATGTTGTTGCAGGCGCAGGAAGCGGCGGAACGTTCTCGGGCATTCTCAAGGCGCTCAAGGAACGCAACCCCAAAATTCAAGGCGTACTCGCTGACCCTGTAGGCTCTACAATGGGCGGTGGCGAACATGGAGACTACAACATCGAAGGAATCGGAAACGATTTTATTGCAGACACTATGGACATGTCGCTTGTGGACCGCGTCATCAAAATTAACGATGACGACGCTTTCGGTGGTTCCCGTGAACTCGCGCAAAAAGAGGGAATTTTTGCGGGATCTTCTTCGGGCGGCGCTTTCGCAGCAGCCAAGAAACTGATTGCATCGGGCGCTCGCGGGAACATTGTCTTTGTAGCCCCAGACCGTGGCGATCGTTACTTCAGCAAAGGTTTATACAAATAACATAAAAATTCATCTTTAATTAGAGTGCACAAGTTTATGATTAGCAAAACTGCGCTTTTATGCGCTCTTGCCCGAGCTGTCCACACTCACGCTAAAAGTGAAAAAATTTTTGAAGACGAATTTGCACAGGATTTTGTGGGTTTGAAGGAATATCGCCACGCACGCAATCTTGCAAGGCAGTTCCTTCCTGCAAAAAAGTCGAAGCCCAAAGATTACCCGGCTAAGGATTTTATCGACCAATACCTTCTCCCAATCATTCTTCCACGAAATCGATTTGCAGAAGACATTGTCGATGCCAAGCAAAAAACAGGAGACGTGCAATACGTTCTCTTGGGTGCGGGCCTAGATTCCTTTGCGCTTAGGAACAAAAGTCAAAACGTCGATGTCTTTGAACTGGATCTGTACGAAACACAAGTTTTCAAAATCGAGCGGACGCGAGAACTTTTCACAAAGAGGCGTCCCAAAGTTCACTTTGTAGAAATCGATTTCAACAAGGATAGCATCATTAGCAGATTGGCAAACGCCGGTTTTAATCCGAAAAAACGCTCCGTCTTTTCGATTCTCGGCGTGTCCTACTACATTCCTATTGAAATCTTTTTCAAGACGATTGCGGAAATTTCTAAGATAGCAGCACCCAATAGTGCAATAATATTCGATTACTACGAAAAAGAGCGGGACAGTGCGGACAGCACAACCAAAATCAGCCGCTTAAAACAAATAACAGCATCGTGCGGCGAGTGTATGGTTGACGGATACGATCCCGTTCAAGTTGACAATTTGGCCAGGAAATCGGGTATCCAATATTGTCACGACCTTTCTCCCAAAGATATCAACGATGCCTTTTTCAGCACATCAACTGGATTGTCCGCATTCGAGGGCGTTCATCTGATGTATTGCGGTTTGTAAAGCAAATCGTTAACAAGATAACTGACTGTTTTGTTATCGAGAAAGCCGATATTTCGCTATTAAAAAAAAGTATTAGAAATAGACTTCACATGATTCTATTTTTACCTGGTCAAAATAAAATCGGGAAAGGTAAAGTCATGTCTGAAGTCAAAATACTTGCTGCTAGAGATTTTTACAAGATTGATTTACAAAATTCAACTTTGCTTGATGTTCGCGAACCAAGCGAAGTTATTGTTCGACCTATAAATGGCGCAGTTCAAGTTCCATTCTTTGAACTTTCAAAAAAAGTAGATTCCATTCCCAAAGACAAACCCGTTTATGTGTTCTGTTCGACAGGTGACCGCTCCGAACAAGTTGCAGAAATTCTTGCCGACAGAGATTACGAAGTCTACAATCTCGAAGGCGGGCTAGAAGCCTTTTCTAAAGTTCACTTCGTTGATGCCAAAGGGGCAAAATGCCCCGGCCCCATCGTTCAAGTAGACGAGGCCATCAAAAGCGTTTCGCCTGGCGAAGAAGTGCAAATAGAAGCAACCGAAAAGGCTTTTTATTCGGACATACAAGTTTGGTGCCAACGCACCGGCAACGAGCTAAAATCGCTCACAGAAAGAGACAATATAATTTATGCGACCGTCGTAAAGCGCAACGCCCCCGTCGCCGAAAAGCGAGAATTTGAACACGGCAAAACATTTGTCGTATTCAGCGGGGATTTAGACAAAGCAATCGCTTCGTTCATTATGGCAAATGGCGCAGCCGCGATGGGCCGCCCAGTTACAATGTTCTTTACCTTTTGGGGTGTAAGCCTTTTACGCAGACCAGAAAAAGTACGCGTCAAAAAATCGCTTATCGGAAAAATGTTCAGCTTTATGCTGCCGCGAGGTTCCAAAAAGCTCGGACTTTCACGCATGAACTTTGGCGGTATCGGTGCAAAAATGATTCGCGCCGTGATGAAACAAAACGGAGTTTCTTCGCTCGAAGAACTGATTGAAAGCGCAAAGCAAAAAGGCGTAAAGTTCGTTGCATGCCAAATGTCGATGGAACTCATGGGAATTACCGCCGAAGAATTGATTGACGGCGTGGAACTTGGTGGCGTCGCGACCATGCTCGGCTCTACTGAAAAATCCGACCTAACATACTTTATATAACACTCGTTGACTTAATTCGCCTTCGTCCAGAATAGCACCTTGCGTTTTACAAATTCAAAAAATTCCATGATCGCAAGGACCACAATGCCAGTCCACAAAATTCCGGCAACCATGTTGGGGTAATCGGAATAGTCAGCGTAGAATTGCACAAAGTGTCCAAGGCCTGTATTTTCGCCGAAGAGTTCAGCAACGGTGAGCATGATGAACGAAAGTCCCATGCCTACGGAAAGCCCGGAAAATATGGACGGAAGGCTTGCGACAAACGCAATTCGCCACAAGTATTCAAACTTGCCAATTCCAATAATGGCGGCATTTCGCCTGTACTTTTCAGGAATGTCCGCAGCACCCGCGGCGGTATTCAAGTAGATAGGCCAAAAGGCCGCAATGAAAATAATGAAAGTAGAGGACAAGTAAAATGTCGGCAAAATCGCAATGGCGTAAGGGATGTAAACGTTAGGCGGAATCGGAGCCGCGAATCGTGAAATGGGCTTTAGCATAGTACCCACCCAAGGGACAGACCCCGAAACAATTCCGAGAGAGATTCCGACGACGGCAGCCGCGAAATAAGCAGGGACAAGTTTCAAAAGCGACGACCACGCACTGCGCAAAAGCTCCTCGCGAGAATTGAAAAGCGCCGTCAAAACCGCTTTTGGCGATGGGAACAAGTATTGGCTGCTCCATTCCGGGCCACTACTGATGAACGTCCAGATTCCAATCAAGAACAGAAGGAATAAAAATCCTGAAAATTTAGATAGATATTTCACAAAAATTCTCATATACTTGCGCCCTCCTGTACGGTATGCCCGAGTTTTTCAAGGATGTCCTTGTGGTAAGCTTCTTCAATTTCAACGATTGTCTTTTGGACTTTTTCGTTGCGGAACCATTCGCTACGGCTCTTTTTCACTGGAAAATCCAAAGGAATATCTGCGATGATACGGCCTGGCGTCGATCCCAAAACGATAATTCGACTTCCGAGATAAACGGCCTCGCGAATGTCGTGCGTCACAAACAAAGTCGTAATTGCACGGTCTTTAGAGCCTCGGCAAAGCTCCAAAACCAAATCTTGAAGGCTTGCACGATTTACAGGATCAAGCGCACCAAAAGGTTCGTCCAAAAGAAGGGCATCTGCGCCAACGCTCAACGCTCTTGCAATGGCCCCGCGCTGACGCATACCGCCCGAAAGTTCAAAGGGATATTTATGAAGGCTCCCCGAAAGCCCTACCAAATTCAAGTATTCTTCTGCCAAATGTTTTGCAAAACTCCCCTTGACCTTTTTCGTCTTTTTAATGGCAAGAGAAACGTTCTGTAGAAGCGTAAGCCAAGGAAAAAGAGTGTAGTCCTGAAAAACTACGCTCCTTTCTGCGGAAGGCTTTTCAATTTCCTTCCCGTTCCAATAAACATGGCCTTCGCTTGGCTTTGTAAGGCCGGCGAGAAGATTCAGCAAAGTGGTCTTGCCACTTCCGCTTTCGCCTAATAGACATACAAACTCGCCTGGTTTGATTTTCAAGTTGATGTCTTTCAGGATGGGTTTGCCATCATAGGAAAAAACGAGATTAGTCGCTTCGAAACCACTTTGTATTTGAGTCATTTTAGTTCCTTAATTTCTAGATAGGAAAATCTTTTCGGCCTGCGCGTAGAATTCAGATTTGGGCTTTTGCTTGCGAAGTTCTGCAAGAGCGTCACGATAGTAGTTCGTGAGAACGTATTGAGAGACCTTCTTGTCGGACTTGATGAATTCGGCATCCTTCAAGAAATCCCAAAAGAATTCAACGCCTTTCACGTTCGGGTCGGTATCCTGCGTCACGTAACCGCTGTAGAAAGCCTTGTTGACGAGAGCCGTATCAAGCTTAATCCACTTTGCGATAATTTCAACGCTCTTCTTGTGATCGTTTGCGACAAGTTCTTCGGCTTCAATCAGCGACTTGACCAAGCGCTTGTAAATGTCGTCACGGCCTTCAAGTTTGCGGAGCGATGCAATGAGGCGGCAGCAAATATGACCGGGATTGATGTCCTTGCTGCGAAGCACCACGGAGAGACCCGCTTCTTCGGCACGGAGGTCGTGCGGTCCCCATGTAACGCCGGCATACACACTGCCGTTCTTTACCGCTTCGATAACTGCAGGCGGATTCTTGAGTTCTACAATAGTAACATCCTTACGCCAGTCAATACCTTCTTTTTTGAGGCCTCCGCGAACAATGGCATCCGCTGTTCCCAAACGGATTGTAGCGATTTTCTTTCCCTTGAGATCGCTCAGTTTTTTGACGGAGCCTGCATTTTCCTTGCGGGTAATCACAGCCTGGTCGCCACCCATGAGGCCGCCAATAACGCGAATATCAGCACCCTGCGAAACATGGATAAGCGGAGCGAGTGAGCCAAAAGCACCTGCATCGAGCTTTCCGGCACGAACGGCAGCAATGCCATCGCCAGAATTCGAGAATTCCACCAATTCTACGTCAAGGCCGTTCTTCTTGAAAATGCCCGCATCTTTTGCGATGAAGAATTTCCCCTGGCCCGTAGAAGAAAGGTAGCCGATGGAAAGCTTGTCAGCTGCGATTGTGGAAGTCACGCAGGCGAGAACGAACAGGAACGCCGATGCAATTCGAGTGTGTAATTTATTCTGAGTCATTGTAGAATTCTCCATTGTTAGAAGGCGTAAGTTGCAGAAAGGTGATAACGATTCAGATCCGCTTCTTTTACCGTATTGGCGGTCAAGTAATCCGTTTGAACGTGAAGGTATTCGAATCCCAACGAGAATGCGTCTGTCAAATTGTAGGTCGTGTTGGCAAAGAACGAGAAGTTTTGTTCACGGCCACCGGCTTTTCTAATATCTTCACGTTTTAGCTTGTCAAGCCCGGCACCCACATTAAAGGCCAACTTTTGGATAAATTTGGCTTGCAAGGCAATCCATCCACCGTAAGCACCAATGCTTCTTACGCTTTCGGGGTCTTCAGTATTCGAAACCAGTCCGCGTCCAATACCGGCTGCGTATGTATCGAGATTGGCACCGACAAAATACTCACCAAGGAAGGTAAAGTTGCTTGTGATGGGGAGAGTCAAATCAACGTTAAAAGACCATGAGGGAATATCCTTAGTATCACCAGTGGCGTCCAAGTCAACTTCTTCTTGGCCATAATGACCAGAAATACCTAAACCGAACTTTTTGTTTTCAACCCAAAGCGGAATGGCAATACCGATGCGTCCCTGAATGGTAGGAACGTCAGCATCGACACCGGTCTCTGAAGCAGAAGAAGTGTTGTACGGCTGCGTTTCGCCGATAGTGCGAACAAGAGCAACGGCAAAGTCTAAAGAGCCATTACCAACAGGAACTTTTTCGGTCAGTCGGAGTTGTGCTCTGCGAAGGCCCGGATCACCAGAGTTGTTAAGAACGCCAGCATTGAGCGTTGGAGTCACGAGGGGAGAAATCAAATCCCATGTCTGACCGCCCAAAATGGAGAAACCGGACTTGCCAAAAGAAATTTCGCCGTAACCATGACGGAGGCGTGGGACAGGCGCATTACCGGAACCGCCGCCGTAGAAATCAACTTCGATTTTACCGTTCGCCTTGAAGAACGAAGTATCGCTACCGCTCGAAAGATTCAAACCGATTCGAGTGAGGTTCGGCGTGAAATGCCAGCCACCATCGTTTTTGTTGGCAATATCTGATTGAGCAGCAAAGTTTGCAAAGTTGCCATTATTGCTTTTAGAATCTTCGTAGGCGGCGTTCAAAGACGCAAAACCATAGAGTGTAGCACTTACGCCAGATTTCGTGGTAACAGCAATAGGTTCAGCAGCAATTGCAGTAATTGAAGACAAAAGAACAATTTGAGCTATAGATTTTTTAATATTGAAATTCATGGAGAAACTCCTATTTTTTATGAGTTTAGTAACCACGCAGAGCAACATTCTGCGCACTTTTAAAATTGCCGATTAGCCTTTAAAAAGGCTTTGGCTTAGTTATTGGAGAATTTACAGCTACAACACATATAGGTATCCTCGTGTTGATTTGTGGAAGTTTCGGAACACAATGTTCTCGAATGCAACGCTTAAATTAGAAAAGAAAAAATGATTTGTAAAATACTTTATTTTTATCACACGATATAAGAAATTTATTTACATATAAGATATAGTTATACAAAATAAATTCAAATAGCAGTAGCCTATACATATACAATAAATTCCCGTCAGAGTTTATCATACGAGCATTATAAAAAAGGAAATGCCCGATCAAGTCGGGCATGACGTTCTCTTCTGTCACCCCGGCCACAGTGCCGGGGTCAACTTTTTACGGCATTTTTTATTATTTTCCGCCAACGGATGCGCTATAAATTTTTTCAAGCAAATTAAGCGCACCCTTATAACCAACGAAACTACGATTGATAATCAAAGTTTCGCTGGACGGAGGCGTAATTTCAAAGAACAAAGCGCCCTTATCATTGGCAAGATTGATTTCCCAAGAAGAAGCAAGAATCAACGGCTTTCCAGAAGAGAAATCAACTTCCTTGATAGCTTTTTCAATCAAGTAGCCATCTTCTTCGAATTCCACTTCAACATCGACACCTTCGCTGATGTTATGGAAAGCATCTTCGATGGTCTTGCGGAATTTCTGCGGAGGATCGTCCGTGATAATCGCCTTGCGCGGAATAAGGCCGATTTGGTCGGCAAGGAACTTGGTGTAGGCAAGCGTGTAAGCGGAATCAGCGGTAATCGCAAATTCACTCGGCATACCGTACCAGTATTCAGCAAAGAATTCAGAGAAGTGTTCCAAATAGTAGTAATAAATACCATTTTCTTGTTCAATGAACTTTTCGCTCTGTTCCTTATCGATTCCGGCAAAATCAACAACTTTGCGGATAAATGCAGCAGTTGCTTCGGCACCGATTGGAATTTCAGGAATATGGAGGAACGGCTGACCATATTTTTTCTCAAGGTGTTCAGCATTTCTCACGCCGACCCACGGAGAGACCACCAAGTTAAACTGAGCTTCCGGAATGCGCAACCAATCCTTGACACCGTTATTTTCAGGTCCAAAGAGCACATTCACTTCAAAACCAGCGCCACGGAGAATACGGGCAAGTTCTTGGTAATCACCGCGCCAGTTCTGGTTGTAATACGGAACTTCGAACCAAAGATTGATAAGACCCTTCTTGCGTTCGCCCTTGTAATCGCCCACAAACTGATCGACAATGGCGTTTACCACTTCTTCGTGACCGAAAAGGTTATTGCCCTTGAAGCCTGCGGTATCCACAGCCACAATCGGGTAACCCAAATCGCGATATTCATTCACCAAGCTGGGGACGTCATCACCAATGAGGCCGCCCACGCAACCCGTGAGAACAACATAGAGGTCGCCATCGAAAACCTTGAGCGTTGACTTAATCAACTGATCCAAAGTCTTGATGCCGCCGAACACGATGTCGTTTTCGGTAGAGTTTGCACTCGGCATGTTACCAGCACCAGCGAAAATGCTGCCCTGGAAGCCGTTTTCAAAAGTGAGGAATGCGGTTTGCTTAAGCTGGCAACCCGGAGAGCAGTTGGCTATAGGAACTGCACCCTTAATGCCGACAACCGTATTGGACGCACCGACTGCACAAGAATAGCGGGGGTCCGAAATAGAATTGCTTTTTTTCTTTGTTTTAAGTGCTTCTGACATTTTCGAAATCTCCCTTATTATGCGTTTTCTGAATTAGATTCTTTGCCTTTGCTGAACTTGAGATTTCTCGGTTCAGGAAGGTCGTTAAGTGCTTCTGGGTGATGCGTCAAATAGAACGGATCGTCCTGAGCAAGCCACCAATCAGAATACGGGAGTTTCACATTACGCTTGAGAACTTGGTTAAACTTTGTACGTGAAAGAACGCCCTTGAGCATTTCACCAATGCGGAGGATACCTTCGTAGCCCACCGGAATATGTTCGTCGCCCATGGTGAGGGTCGGGAATCCGAGGTGGCCCGCGACAGATGCAAGGCCCGGATGGCGAATGAGCAAGAAGTCCGTCTTGGCACGCTTCAAAAGTTGCGGAAGCTGGAAGGCGCGAGTCTTACTTACAGTATAGTGCGGAATGTCGCCGTAAGTTTCCACAAGTTCCTTCAAGGTGTCTTGATGCTTTCCTGCACCATCGTAAATGGGGTCATGATGGAACACGAGAGCTGCATCGTGGCCTATTCCGAGTTCCGAAAGAACACTGATAAGGCCGTGAGCATAAGCAGAACCCGTCATTACGATGCCGTTCTTGCCCTTGAAAAATTCGCGAAGTTCAGCGAGCTTCGGAGCAATACGCTTATGTTCACTTTCGATATATTCTTCAGCTTCTTTTTCTTTACCGACAACTTTTGCAATAGCTCGGAGCCATTCGTCAGTGCCCTTGATACCGTACGGTTGCGGAGCATCGATTTGCGGAACGCCGAAGGATTCTTCAAGTGCGGTAGCCATGTAACCACCCAAAGTATCGCAGAAGGTAGCGGTCGCGACAGCTTCAGAAGCCTGGCGGATTTCATCGAAAGATGCGGTATCCAAGAGGTAATTCACGCGGAGGCCAAGCGGAGCAAGCATTTCAGAGAAATAGTCCGTTCCCCAAAGAGCAACAATATTGAGCAAGTCATTTTGCTTTTTGGTCGGATGGCGATTCACAATTTGACGGAGAACGCCATGGAATGCAATGTCGAAGCCCGTGGACCAATGCTTGGAACGGAAGCCTTCGCAGTGCAGCGGAATTATAGGCACGCCAACTTCAGGTTCCATTTCTTCGGCGATGGAGTCAATGTCTTCACCGATAATAGCGGTAGCGCAAGCCATGCCAATGAAAATAGCCTTGGGATTGAAACGTTCCTTTGCATCACGAATCGTTTGACGAAGCTTTTCAGAAGCACCGAACACCATGTCCTGTTCTTTCAGGTTGGTGCTGATGTTCAAAGTATTCTGCAAAGGCTTGCCACGACGCTTAAGGCCCACATGCATAGAAAGGTTGAATTTGGAGTTTTCGCCGCTGCAGCCGATCGGAGAATGGTCAATCAAAGCGCAGTCCGTGAGGTTGCCCACCTGGCACTGGACAATAGCGTTGGAGCACATGGTTTCTTGGTTGAGCGGAGAGTGCAATTCGCAAAGCTTACAGCCGGCCCCCTTGCTTGCGCAGCCACCGTGCTTTTTCGCGCTGCGTTCGTCGTAGGCAGATTCCTTGATCAAGTCGCTGGCTTTGCCGTCCCAACCGATAATGGTACCCAGTCGATATTCGCGGTTTTCGACCGAGGTCATATTTAAATTAATGTTAGTTGATGCCATAGATTTTTACCTCCTGCCGGTTCTCGCTAAATGGAGTAGTCCTTTTCCATCATGCCGTAGTCGATGAGAATTTGTTCCAAGCGGTCCTGCGTCATCGGAGTCGGGATGGTAAAGAGCTCGTTTTCATCGATGTTCTTTGCAAGTTCGCGGTAGACGTTGGCCTGGTTGCAGTTCGGTTCGAAATCAATCACAGTCTTCTTGCGGATTTCGGCCTGCTGCACGATGTTGTTGCGCGGCACGTACTGGATGAGCTGCGTGTTGAGTTCCTTGGTGAATGCACGGAGCAAGTCAAGTTCGTTATCGACGTTACGGCTGTTGCAGATGATACCGCCGAGTCGCACTTCACCGCGTTCAGCGTACTTGGCAATACCCTTACAGATGTTGTTTGCAGCGTAGAG